>NZ_JADEXD010000021.1 GCF_015207285.1 Tychonema sp. LEGE 07203
GACATAGCCCCCGCCCCCCGCAAAAAAGCCGTCAAACCCCAGGCCGAATCTCTGGTAGAAGCGCAAGAACTACCCGACGAAATCAACAGCAAACAAGACGACAAAATCCGGCCCCAGCGGTTAGCTGAATACATCGGGCAAAAAGACTTGAGAGAAGTTTTGGCGATCGCAATTGCAGCGGCAAAATCCCGCGGCGAACCGATGGATCACCTATTACTCTACGGGCCGCCCGGGTTGGGCAAAACCACAATGTCGCTAATTCTAGCAGCAGAAATGGAAGTTGAATGCAAAATCACCACCGCCCCAGCCCTAGAAAAACCGCGAGATATTGTCGGATTGCTCGTCAACCTCAAAGCAGGCGACGTGCTGTTTATCGACGAAATCCACCGATTATCTAAAGTTAGCGAAGAAATCCTCTATCCAGCAATGGAAGACTGCCGCTTAGATATTACGATCGGTCAAGGAAAAAGCGCCAAAATCCGCAGCATTCCCCTAAAACCCTTTACCTTAGTAGGAGCCACCACCAAAGTCGGCTCGCTGACATCTCCCTTGCGCGATCGCTTCGGCTTGATCCAAAGATTGCGCTACTACGAAATAGACGAACTAAGTTTAATTGTCCAAAGAAGCGCCCAAGTTCTCGACACTAAAATCACCCCAGAAGGAGCAGAAGAAATTGCCCGCCGAGCTCGCGGAACGCCACGCATCGCTAACCGCTTGCTGCGCCGAGTTAGAGACTACAGCGAAGTCAAAAACTTAAAGCCAATTAATGCCGAAGTTGCCTCAGTCGCCCTCGAATTGTTCAACGTCGATCCGCTAGGTTTGGATTGGACAGATCGGTGTCTTTTGACAGCAATGATCGAAAACTTTAACGGCGGCCCGGTGGGTTTAGAAACCCTCGCGGCTTCTACAGGAGAAGACACTCAAACAATTGAGGATGTATACGAACCCTACTTAATGCAAATCGGATTTTTGCAGCGGACAAGTCGGGGCAGAATTGCCACAGCCGCTGCTTGGAAACACTTAGGTTTTGTCTCACCTAAATTATTTGAGGATCGTTAGATTGAGCCTGTCAAAAAAAACATCGAGAGTCAAGTATCTGCTATGCTAAAGAAGTGCTGTTATACCATTTTTCTAAAAAATGTGCTATAAATGAATTCCGAAGCCCCCCCCGAACTCGCGGGGGGGTTGGGGGGTAAGATATAGCGCTACTTTATGAAATTGGTATTACAGGGAAAAAGGATTTCACAGCTTTGATATGGCTCAATAAATCTACAAAGAAAAATGCAGTACAGCTTACATTTTTACACAAAAATATAAATGTCTCAAAGCTCCAAATGCCTATCCAATCCCCCATCCCCCCATCTAAAATGCTATAAGCCATCGGTAAAAAATATGGAAATTGAGGAATTTTTCAAACTATATGCCGCGGGAGAAAGAAATTTTTCCCAGCTCGATCTCTCTAGGGTAAGTCTGCGCGAAGCTAATTTACTTAATATTAATCTCACTGAGGCGAATCTCAGTTATAGTGATTTACGGGAAGCTCGACTCGGACAAGCTAAATTAAACTACGCGACGATGATTGGCGCAAATTTAAGTGAGACAATTCTCTGGGGTTCTGATTTGAGTTACGCAAATTTATCTCAGTCTCAATTGCGGGAAGCTGACTTAACTGGTGCTAAATTAATTAAAACTCAACTCTCTGACGCGAAACTCCTAAAAATTTGTTTTTCGGGAGCTAATTTGAGGGGGGCTAATCTGTCGCGATCGCTCTTATTTGAAGCTGATTTTCGCCCTACTTCCGATCAAGTAACCGATTTACGAGAGACTGATTTTAGTGGAGCCGATTTGAGTTATGCACATCTCAGTGGCACTCTTTTATGTGGTGCTAATTTTGAAGGTGCAAAACTCTGTCGAGCTATTTTAGAATTACGCAGCGATCAGTCCCATGAAACTAATCTAAGTGACGCTAATTTACAGGGCGCAGACTTGAGTTATGCTAATTTAAAAGGAGTTAATTTAGCTCAAGCTAATTTACGCGGTGCTGACTTGAATCGTACTATTTTAAAAGATGCTATTCTACAAGGTGCTATTATGCCCGATGGTAGCATTCACGATTAGTTTCGGCGGTAACGTCAAATATTCAGAAACCGGGTTTCTCCCAGAAAATTCGATCGCAAACCGGTTTGTTTCTAGATAGGCAAAAACCCGGTTGATCTGATGAGTTAACGCTCATATTCAGAAACCGGGTTTCTCCTAGAGAATGTTCGCACAGACTGGTTGCTCGGATTCGTGCTTCAACCCAACCTAGGATTTTATTTAACGCACTTCTGCCCGTGAAATTTCTGCATCAATGGGCTCGATCAGATAAAGACGCATAAATTGCCAGAAAATGCCAACAATTAACGGTAATTTCTGAATTTTTTTCAACCAAGAGGGGCGATCCTTCTGCTCAATTTCGGTTAGTTTCTGATTCAAAACTGCACATTTTTTCAAACCGGGTAAAAAGTCAGGATGCTCCGTATCTAACATTACCGGAAAAGCCCGCGCTGATGTTTCATTCGTTTTGCGGACAACGCGATCGTTATATTCTTGGGCATCTAAACCAAGGGTTTCATAAAAATCAGCCCGCTCATACACCGTTAAAGCGTGAGTCACAAACACACTTAATAAGAAGAAACGAGCCCATAATTTCCCTTGCCACGTTTCCCACATTTGCGGCTGCGATCGCAATAAAACCTTAAAGAAATCCCCATGACGATTTTCGTCTTGACACCAGTTTTCAAAATAACGGAACAGGGGATAATATTGATATTCAGGATGGTTTTCGATATGTCTAAAAACCGTAATATAACGCCAATAACCTATTTTTTCTGACAGATAAACCGCGTAAATAATCCACTCCGGTTTAAAGGATGTATAAGTCCGATTTTTGGTTAAAAAACCTAAATCTAGCGATAAATTGAAATCTGCCATCGCTTTATTCAAAAAACCAGCATGGCGCGCTTCGTCTCTCGCTAATAACTGAAATGCTTCTGCTAATAAAGGCTGACGAGTTTTCAATTGACGCGATAATTCTTTAAATAAAAGAAAACCCGAAAATTCTGAGGTGCAAGAGCGCTCTAAAAAATCAATAAAAGCGTTACGAGTTTTTTCGGGAATTTCTGCCCAATTTTTGTCAAATTGTTCATCGCGGACAAAATGATGACGGTTGTAGTCCGATCGCAACTCCTCGATCACCGCCTCGATCTCCTTCTGTTGAGAAGATAGATCCAAATTCGCCATTGCTTCAAAGTCTGTTGTGTAAAAGCGAGGCGTTAACAATGTTTCCTTTACAGGCGTCTTAATTCCAGAGTGCTGGACTTCCGGTTGAGGAGCTTTGAGCGATTTTACCATGACTAACTTATCGTTTAATAACTAAATGGTGATGTATTATTGTCTATCACAGTCCCCAAAAAAGCGCAACCCAGTATTTATACTTATTTTGACTTGGCGGCTGGTGAGAAAACCCCCCAAAGCCCTCTATATCAAAGCTTTGTAGAGTATTGCTCTGCTTAATTCATAGCGGCTAATGTAAATTTATGTTAAGGTTTAATCACCAGATAGCTATATATGGTTATATGGATTGTGGAATGAAACACTCCCATTGCTGACTCAGATACCCCAAACAGAGTCAGGGCGCGATCGCTCTATTGGGCGATCGTATAAGATTTTTAGTCCAACATCCAAAATCCAACATCTCAAATGAATATGACGACAGACTTAGCAAGCAAACTCAGAAGCGGCACCCAACAAGCCCATAGTAATGCCGAGCACACAAAATTTATGACAAGATTTCTCAAGGGTGACGTTGACGAAAACATCTTAGGGAAATTACTGGGAAATTTGTACCAGATATATAGTCAATTAGAAGCGGAATTAGAATCTCATCAAGAGCATCCAATTGTCAGTCATTTATATTTTTCAGAACTGAATCGCAAAACAAATTTAGAAAAAGATTTGACTTTTTTATACGGCGATAGCTGGCAGGAAAAAGTATTTCCTACCCCTAACGCCCAAATTTATATCTCACGCATTCGGGAAGTTTCCGCGACACAACCAGAATTATTAATTGCCCATGCTTATACCCGTTATATGGGTGATTTATCTGGGGGGCAAAGTCTCAAGAAAATTGCCAAAGCAGCCCTTGATTTAAAAGAAGATCAAAGCATCAATTTTTATGAATTTAGTCAAATCCCCGATGTGACTCAATTCAAGGGAAAATATCGCGATGCTTTAAATCATTTAATGATTGATGAAACCTTAATGAATCAGATTGTGCAAGAAGCCAACCTTGCCTTTAATTTGAATATCAAAATGATGGGAGATTTAGCATAAAAGAATGCTCCCGCCCTTGTCTGAGTTTTTCTGTAGGTTTGGTTGGTTCACGCTCAACCCAACCTACAATCAAACAAATAAACCCGGTTTTCCGTAAATCTCGCGTAAGTCACAACAAAATTCATTTCGTAATTATTCACACTTAGGAGGATAAATAAATGGTTTTTTCTGCACCAGCATTAAACTTTGATTTCGATCTGATTCAAAAATACGATAATCCCGTCCCTCGCTATACCAGTTATCCCCCCGCGACGCAGTTTGGCGACGAATTGATCGAAACTCAGTATCGGTGGGACATCGCGGCATCTAACGAAAGACAAACTCCCCTTTCCCTATATTTTCATATTCCATTTTGCCAAACAGCTTGTTATTTTTGCGGTTGTAATGTCATAGTGACAAATAACAAGAATATGCCCGAAACTTATTTAGAATATTTGCACCGAGACATCGATCATAAAGCCAGTTTAATCGATCGCGATCGCCCGGTGTTACAATTACATTGGGGCGGCGGTACACCCAATTACTTAAACTTGCACCAAACCGAGAAACTGTGGGAAAAAATAAATCAACACTTTAAATTTGATGGCAAGGCGGAAATATCCATCGAAGTCAATCCCAGATTCTTGACACGCGAGTATGTTTTCTTCTTAAAATCTTTAGGATTTAATCGCATTAGTTTTGGGATTCAAGACTTTAACCCAGAAGTGCAACTCGCGATTAATCGAGTGCAACCGGAAGCCATGTTATTTCAGGCAATGGAGTGGATTAAAACCGCAGGGTTTGAGAGTGTTAATGTTGATTTAATCTATGGTTTACCTTATCAAACTCTCCACAGTTTTAAGGAAACCATCAACAAGACAATTGAATTAGATCCCGATCGCATTGCTGTCTTTAATTTTGCCTATGTACCCTGGATGAAACCAGTTCAGAAAAATATTGATGTCAATGCCTTACCTAATACCCATGAAAAATTAGAAATTTTGCAAATGACCATCGATCAATTAATTAATCAAGGTGGGTATTTATTTATTGGGATGGATCACTTTGCGAAGCCCGAAGATGAATTATCCATTGCCCAACGCGATCGCACCCTTAAACGTAATTTCCAAGGATATACCACCAAGCCAGACACCGAATTATTTAGCTTTGGCGTCACATCAATCAGTATGTTGCAAGACATTTACGTTCAAAATCACAAAGGCTTAAAAGACTATTATCAAGCCATCGATCGAGGACTGTTACCCGTAACTCAGGGAGTAAAATTAAACCGCGATGATATTATCAGACGGGATATTATCATGCAAATCATGTCTAATTTTGTGCTAGAAAAAGCCGAAATTGAAGAGAAATATCATCTCAATTTTGACCGTTATTTTGCCCCCGAATTAGCCACAATGAAGCGCCTAGAAAATGATGGGCTAATCCGGTTAACACCAGATTGGATAGAAGTCACCCCCGTGGGAAGATTATTAGTGCGGAATATCGCAGTCATGTTTGATACTTATGCCGCGTCAAGATGCAATGAAAGACTGTCTAAAGCTATTTAATTGTAGCCAAAAACCTGGTCGGGTGGTAGTAGCTTAAGAAACCAAGTTTCTGCCTACTTTCGGGGCCGATGCCGTGGTTGGCCCAAACAAAACCCGATCGCTCTTCACCAAACCACCGGATCAAATAAGGGTTTGATTTCCCTGAACAAATACTGCACTTTTACCTAAACTTCTCATGGATTCACAAGCACTACAAACCCCAAAACAAGAGTATCCAAAATCGCCATTCAGTCTGACAAATGTCGCTTTTTTTGCCGCAATTCACGCCTTAGCATTATTAACACCTTGGTTCTTTTCTTGGTCTGCATTGGGAGTTACAATTTTTCTCCATTGGTTATTTGGCAGTATTGGCATTTGTTTGGGTTATCATCGCCTCCTCAGCCATCGCAGTTTACAAGTCCCACAATGGTTAGAATATATCATTACAACTCTTGGAGTATTAGCTCTGCAAGGAGGGCCAATTTTCTGGGCATCCGGTCATCGTTTACATCATGCTTATACAGAAGATGAAGTGAAAGATCCCTATTCTGCCAAACGAGGTTTTTGGTGGAGTCATTTTCTCTGGTTAGTCTATCCCAGCAAAGAATTTTTTGAAGACACAATTTATCAAAAATTTGCTCCTGACTTAAGCCGCGATCCTTATTATCTCTGGTTAGATCGTTATCACCTATTACTGCAAATTCCCCTGGGAATTTTACTCTATTGTATCGGTGGTTGGTCATGGGTGGTTTACGGAATGTGCTTGCGCGCCGTATTATTGTGGCATAGTACCTGGTTGATCAATTCCGTTACCCATATGTACGGATATCGACGGTTTGAGACTAAAGATAATTCTCGTAATCTTTGGTGGGCCGCTATATTAACCTATGGCGAAGGATGGCATAATAATCATCATGCTTATCCCCAAGTTGCCAAAGCCGGATGGTATTGGTGGGAACTGGATATGACATGGTGGGCGATTCAACTTCTCAAGTCTTTAGGATTAGCAAAAAAAGTGATTTTACCCCCTGCTAAAGCCCTAAATTAAGAAGCTTAAGGATGATTGATAAACCCTCCAAAAATTGGGTTTATAGTATCATTATTAACACCTTAAGCTATCAAATTATTCATCAACCCGCTTTCTTTACAGCAAAGAAAGCGGGTTTTTTATAGTATGATTGACTGCTTGGGCTGCCCGATGGAGCCGGTTGCTGGAGGAAAAATCCTTGGGATCTCAACAGTGACGGCAAAGAAACCCGCTTTCTTGTACGGGAGGAAAAATCCTTGGGATCTCAACAGTGACGGCAAAGAAACCCGCTTTCTTGTACAATGACTGAGGCCTTGGGCTATCCGGTGACTGAGAAACTGGGTTTCTTGATGACAAAGAAACCGGCTTTCTTGTACAATGATCGACGAGAAACCCCGTTGCTGGAGGTGAAAATCAACAAACCTCTGGGAGATCTCTGCCTCTGTGGTTCATTAAAGGTAACAAATCATGGCTTATTTTTGGTTTAAAGCGTTTCATTTTATTGGCATTGTCGTTTGGTTTGCTGGCTTATTTTATTTAGTAAGATTATTCGTTTATCACGCGGAAGCCGAAGAGAAACCAGAACCGGCAAAAACAATTCTCAAAGAACAATATCAAATTATGGAGAAACGTCTTTATAATTTGATTACTACCCCTGGAATGTTTGTGACTGTCCTGATGGCGATCGGGTTAATTTCAACAGAGCCGGATGTATTGAAAGATACTTGGCTGCACATCAAGCTAACATTAGTTACTTTGTTAATAGGTTATCATTTCTATTGCGGTTGGCTGCTTAAGAAATTAGCAAAAGATGAATCTCGGTGGACTGGTCAACAATTTAGGGCATTAAATGAAGTGCCAACGGTTTTGTTAGCAATGATAGTATTGCTGGCAGTGTTTAAGCAAAGTTTACCAGTTTCTTCGACTATTGCTACCATTATTGCGATGATTGTATTAATGGTAGTGACAATTAATTTTTATGCCAAGAAACGCCTCAACGACCAACGCAAAAATCTCCCGTCGATTCCCCAACAAGAAGCTTAAGTAATTCACAAATAACCCCATTTTCTCTCAGGGAATGGGGTGATTGGGTGTTTGGCAAAAAATACCAAAAAATTAGCTATAGGATTGTAGATAAAATCAAGCCCTGCTGACGGAACCTACAATATATAGCGGTTCTCAGAAAGATGAGGTATGCCCTAATGCCCGGCGCAGGCCTATGCCCGGTTTGGCCCATGCCCCATGCCCAGTCGTACCTCACCTTTTTGAAAAAGGCTATACCTCTGGCTTTCATCCGCTCTCAATACTTGAAATTATCTGGGTTGCATCTGTGGTTTAAAGAAGTATCAAAAATCTCAGAAAACTCAGAAAATTCCAGATTGAAAACGAGTATTAACGAGCAGGCTAATTTGTGCAATATCGAATTTTTAATGGTATTTTTCTAAATCAAAGATGGGAAAAATCCGAATTAATTTGATATTGATTCACATCGAAAATTCACTGCTGAAAAATATCAAATAACTATAGCAATCCTAAATCATTATCTAGTGATTTCCCCAAAATCGATCCGTAGGGACACGGCACTGCCGTGTCCCTACAGAAAATCATTTAGGACTGCTATACCGTCGCAACCAATTGATTAGATCCAAAAACTTTCCTGTTCTGGGAGCATTACCAGGGAAGTGCAGGGTCGAAGTATTCCCAAGGAGAGATGCAGTTATTGTGGTGAAAAGCTGATATTGACGGGGGTCATGCTGCGATCGGACAGATATATTTGCACTCATCGGATAGCAAAATTAAACAGACAGGAACCATGCACTATTCTTCATTACTAATTCCCCATGTTGCTATACCTCAGAATAGAAAACTTTGCCTTAATTGACTGCCTGGAGCTAGAATTCGGTCCGAGTTTGAACGTATTTACAGGGGAAACCGGTGCTGGTAAATCGATTATCCTGGATGCGATCGATGCAGTGTTGGGCGGGAAAGTCGATCGCCGATCGATTCGTACCGGAGCAGCGCGGGCAATATTGGAAGCTACCTTTGAATTGGACTCATCCTCGGCAAAATGGCTGGGCGAGCAAGAAATCGAACCCATAGACGGAAATTTAGCTGTTTGCAGCCGGGAAATTAACGCATCAAGCGGTGTAATGCGGAGCCGATCGCGTTTGAACGGAATTCTCGTCAACCGCCAGTTAATGGAGCAACTGCGCGATCGGCTCGTCGAAATTACCGCCCAAGGCCAAACCGTCCACCTCGGACAAGAAACCCTCCAGCGAGAATGGCTCGACTTGTACGGCGGCAAAAAACTCACAGAAGCTCGATCGACAATTACCACCGCGTGGCTCGGAGCCAGCACCGCCAAAACAGCCCTCAAGCACAGGCGTCAGTCAGAACAGCAGCGCCTGCAAAGACTCGACTTATTGCAATACCAAGTCCGAGAACTTGGCGAAGCCAACATCGAAGACAGCGACGAACTCGCACACCTAGAACAAGAATCAATCCGCCTCGGCCACATCGTCGAATTGCAGCAGCAAAGTTACAAAGTTCACCAAGCCCTTTACCAAAACGAGGGCGACACCGCCTCAGCCGCCGACTTGTTGAGCAAAGCCGAAGTAATTTTAAGCGACATGGCTGTTTACGACGTGCAGTTGCAACCAATCCTAGAAATGGTCAGCGATGCTTTAGCTCAAGCCACAGAAGCCAGCAGGCAAATCAGCAGCTACGGCGAACAATTAGAAGCAGATCCCGAAAGACTCGAAGAAGTAGAAGACAGAATTCGCCAACTCAAACAAATTTGCCGCAAATACGGGCCGCTCTCTGAAGCGATCGCCTACTACCAAAGCATCCAAAACGAACTAAACGAACTTTTAGAAGGAGGCGAGTCAATGGAAGCCTTAGAACTCGCGTATCACACCGCTTTAGAGCAATTAAAAGACGCTTGCAGCCACCTGACAATTTTGCGGCGCGAAGCAGCCCTCAAACTCGAAACGCACCTTGTCGGAGAACTCAAGCCCTTAGCAATGGAAAAAGTACAATTTCAAGTTGCCATCTCCCCTTGTACCCCAACCGCTACCGGTGCCGACCAAATCGCCTTTTGTTTCAGCCCCAATCCGGGCGAACCCCTGCAACCCCTAGGCGCGATCGCCTCCGGGGGAGAAATGAGCCGCTTTCTACTCGCCGTCAAAGCTTGTTTTTCCCAAATCGAAAGCGCCGGCACCCTAATTTTCGACGAAATCGATGCCGGAGTCTCCGGGAGAGTCGCCAGCGCGATTGCCAAAAAACTCTATCAACTCTCCGACAAACACCAAGTTCTCTGCGTCACGCACCAGCCGCTGATCGCCGCGATGGCCGATCGTCATTTTCGCGTCAACAAACAAACAATAGAAGCAGAACCAACTATCGGCGAACCCGCAGCCGGCTCCGAACCGTTTGAACGCACAGTAGTCAGAGTTGCCGCCCTCAACAGCGATCAGCGGCGCGAAGAACTCGCCCAACTCGCCAGCGGCCGATCGGCCGCAGAAGCCATCGCCTTCGCCGAATCCCTGCTTGTCGAAGCCGCCGGATTGCGCCAAACTCAGTCCGCCAAACCCTGAACCGGCGATCGATCTCAAATTCGGCAGCATCGTGCTGCATTCATCTGTTTATTCTGTTTCTGTGTCCTCTGCGATCTCTGCGTTTAAATCATTCCGATGTTACCGGAAACAACCCTCAGCCGATCGGGGGGTGCAAAAGCCGGAGTTTTTCCGAGCCGGAGGTTACACTAAAAATGGCAACCGCAAATTTTACAAAAAAAAGCTGAAAGCTGCGTGACTTTGTTCCCGGAATGAAAGCTTCTAGCAGCAAAATTTACAGAGATTATACTTAAAAATCACAATTGTATAGAGAACGGCACGCATCGCTAGCAACTGTTAGTGTCACAGTTGCCTCTAGTCCCGCAATTCCCTCTCTGTTTCAGCAGTCCCCGGCCCTGCAAGCATTCATGTTTCTGCAGGCGATCGACGATCCGGGCGATCGGTCAAACAAGCTACTTAAAACAGGCAACCACAATGTCAAAATTACTTAATAAATCATTTAAACAAAATTCGCCTTCTCTAAAAAGTAGAGCAATGCCACCGCTTTACCGTCCCACCCGCAGTCCACCAGCAAAGCCAACTGAACTTTCCTTGCCCTGTGACCAGACTTCTGTAAACTGGGAAATAGTTTGTTTCGCCCATACTTGAGTCTTGTGCCACCCGTCACCCCATCCAAAAATAAATACCTTCCCCCTGCTAGGCTACCGTGGATAGATCGAAATTTTAGACCAGAGTTTAAGCTCTCAGATTCATCTGTAGCAAGTAAATCTCAAATCTCAAATCTCAAATCTCAAATCGACTTACCCACCAATCAACTTGTCCGCTCTCCTAGCTTAAAGACTAACCCTTACACTTAAGCTTCTGTAAAGGTCTATGAATCCTCCTGCACCTACCAATTTCTCTTCTCTCGACAACGTGATAGATGTCCATGTTGTCGGCGGTGACAATCACCATCAGGAACGCTATTCTCCCCCTCCCCCTCCTTCTGCCCCTGCCTCTCCCTCTCCCTCTGCAATTATTCCGCGCCAGGGAAACCTGTCCGGAATTCTCGACCTCTTAAACAAGCAAAGTTTCACAGTAGTAGTTAAGGAAGTAGAAGACAAACTTAAGGTTGTCAATCAAACCCTAGGAATGCTCGACAATATCCTTGAGAGCGAGGGATTTGATGCCATACTCAACGAAATGTTGCAGTCGATCACTCTCAAAACAGGGGAATTGCTCAATGCCGATCGCAGCACGATATTTTTATTAGACGACGAAAAAAATGAACTCTGGGCGATCGTCGCTAAAGACGAAAATGGCAAAAACCTAGAAATCAGAGTTCCCGCCCACGTCGGTATTGCCGGAGAAGTAGCCACAGACAGAAAAGTGGTTAACATCCCCTACGATTTTTACAACGACTCGCGATCGGCTAACGCCAAAAAAACCGATGAAAAAACGGGCTACCGCACTTATACAATGCTGGCAATGCCCCTGGTTAATGAAGAAACAAACGAGTTAGTAGCAGTCGTTCAACTGATTAATAAACTCAAACCTAACCACGAAAAATATCCTACTTTAGACGAACAAATTGACAGGACAGGATTCACAGAAGAAGACGAAAAAGTTTTTAAAGAATTTGCTCCCTCAATTCGCCTAATTCTAGAATCATCCAAATCTTTCTACGCAGCAACTCAGAGACAGCGGGCGGCCGCGGCGCTGATGAATGCCGTAAACGCTCTTTCTAAGAGCAGTCTAGACTTAGAAGATACCCTGAAAAGGGTGATGGATCAGGCCCAAGAACTGATGAATGCCGATCGCAGCACCCTCTGGCTGATCGACGAAGACAAAGACGAACTGTGGACAAAAATCCCGATCGCCGGCAACCTTAGAGAAATTCGCATACCCAGAACCGCCGGTTTTGCAGGCATCGTCGCCCAATCCAGCGAACCCCTGCTGATTCCCTTTGACGTGTACGACGACCCCCGCGCCGCTACTGCCAGAGAAGTAGATCAAAAGTCCGGCTACCGCACTTGCAGTATGCTGTGTATGCCAGTATTTAACTCGGATCACAAATTAATAGGTGTCACCCAATTAGTTAATAAAAAACGACAAGGAGAATTCCCGGCCTACAACCCGACAGATTGGCCTATGCCCCCCGAACAGTGGAAAGCGAGTTTCAATCGCACCGATATGGAATTTATGAAAGCGTTTAACATCCAAGCAGGAGTAGCGCTGCAAAACGCCAAACTGTTTGCAGAAGTCAAACAGCAAGAACAAAGACAAAAAGATATGCTGAACGCCCTGACTAACGGCGTGATATCTACAGATAAAAAAGGCAATATAGTAGCGACAAATCCTAGTGCCAAAAAATTACTCGGTGTCAGCGATGCCGCATTAGCCGAAGGCCAATGTTTGCGCGAGTTAATTAAGTTAGAAAAAGGCGATTTTGCCAAGTGGTTCGATGCGTCTTTGATGCCAGAAGACGAAAAAGATCGCCAGCAGTATTATCCAGATCAAATTTTGCTCTCCTCTGATGGAGAATCCCAGAGTATCAATCTCTCGATCAACTCAATGACCGACGCTACCGACCCCAACAAGGTCAACGGCGCGTTAGTCGTCATGGAAGATATTAGCAGCGCCAAACAAGTCAAAAACTTGATGTACCGTTACATGACTCCAGAAGTAGCCGAAGCGCTATTAGCTTCAGGGGATACAGGATTGGGCGGCAAGCGCAAAAAGGTTTCGGTGCTGTTCTCAGACATTCGCAGCTATACCACACTTACGGAAAAATTGCAAGCCGAAGAAGTGGTAGTCATGCTCAACAAATATTTTGAAGTCATGGTAGATGTCGTGTTCGAGTACGGAGGCACTCTCGACAAATACATCGGTGACGCTCTGATGGCAGTTTTCGGCTCTCCAGCGCCCCTGGAGAATCATGCTTGGTGCGCGATGCAAACCGCCGTGAAAATGCGGGCAAAACTCGACGAGTTCAATGCCGATCGCACCGCACAGGGTGAATTGCCCATCAGTATCGGTATGGGCGTGCATTCCGATGAAGTTGTCAGCGGCAACATCGGCAGTAGCAAACGCATGGAACTAACTTCGATCGGAGACGGCGTAAACCTCGCCTCTCGCTTAGAAGGTGCCAGCAAGCAGTACGGCACCGACTTGATTATCAGCGACAATACTTACAAAGATTATAAAGATCGGCTCTACGTGCGAGAACTCGACTTTATTACTGTCAAAGGCAAAAGCGAACCCGTAATTGTTTACGAACTTGTCGGCATCCGCGAAGGATGCTCCCCCGTTGGCAAACCCCTGACAGAAAAACAGGAAAAAATTGTAGAACACTACAACAATGCCCGCGAATATTACAAGACACCAGTCACTCAAAAACTCTCAGAAAATGAGGTGAAAAATATCTTAGATAATGTCGCGCAAATGCCGGAGACAGAGATTAAAAAACTGTCCTACAATGTCGATCAACAGTTGGAACACGAACTGAAGCAACTGTTATATAAAGTCAAAAAACTGTCAGAGTACGACCCGAAAAATCTGTCCGAAGCAGACAAACCGATCGCGATCTTGCAGCCAGAAATCCAACTGCTGAAATTGGAGGGTATCAAAAACCTTTCCGAAGACGAAGCAAAAATGCTGCTGCAAGCAAAAATCAGACCTCTATCAGCACAGGAAATTCAATCCTTGCAAGAGGGCGAAGTCAAAAAACTGTTGGAAGCAGACATCCTAGAACCGTCAAATCCCAAAATCAAGAGACTGAAACCCGCACAGATCAGGCAGCTATTGCAGGCGAAAATCAAAAGTCGGGCGGCCCTGACAGTTGCAGAAATGTTAGATGAGGAATTTGAAAATCTCGGACTCGATCGGGTGAAAAAACTGCTGAGCGAGTTTAAGAAAGCCTTGGAACCAAAAGCCAAGCAAGCTTTTAGAGACGCCGAACGGGAATTTAACCTCGTTCTGGAAGTTGACCCCAAAAACAAGGCAGCTAAATTGCACGTCGATCGCTGTAAATTATTTCAGCACAGGTTTTCAGATGTACTAAACTGGGACGGCGTGTGGAATCTCACCGAAAAATAGCAGCAGCAATTGGGTTCCGACAGGGGCCGAGTGCCCGATCGGGGGTGCGCCCCGCCCTCCAACCAATTAACCTCAATATCCTGTTGGGGCAATTTTAAATCAGCTCCAACAGGTATGATTGTTAGATAAGCGGACTTGAAGTCCCTTGCCTCGATCGAGCCAGATGCCAGCTTGCGGCGCTACCTGCAGCAACAAACAAAGCACTTCTAGGATTGGAAGGGCTGAAAAAATTGTTTAGGACTTGCGCCGAGATTTGCCCAGTTTCTGAGAAAAATTTTGGCCGAAGGTGACAAAACATCCGCTCAGCAACCGGGTTTTTGACGGGGCGCGCGAAAGTCTTAATAGCGTTGGCAGCTCCTAAAAGCAGCTTGCTTTCAACAGACAGTCAACGTTCTAGTCTTACATATAGAAAACTACTAGCATCAGTTATGGATAATTGGAATTCGCAACCGGGAGATATTGAGTGGGTAGATCAGATTTACCAACTATTGCTAGAGATTGCTCGCAGCTCGCTGTCAGATATCCCCAGAATCCCCGAAAACATCACTCTAAAGTCTCTTCCCCTGATCCAGAAATTGCAAAGCGTTCAGCAAAGAGAGCAGGGACAAGCGTTGAAATCCGACTCGTTTTCAGTAAACGATTTCGACTGGGTGGCTCAAGTCCGCCAACTGCTCGAAGAACTGACGGGCGAGTCTTTGTCGGAACGGCCAAAAATGCCGGAAAACATGGCGGGCCGAGCTTTGAGCCTCGCAGATAGGGCGCAAACTATCAAAGAAACAATCGAAGAAAAGGCAGCCCGCGGCCCAACAGATGAAGATGAGAGTTCCTCGGAGTCTCCAGACGCGCTGCTGGATCTCTTGCACCAAAGTTTAAAAACTCAGCGCGCCAAAAGCTACAATCCCGACGCTCCCCAATGGCAACAAATCTTCACCCTGCTCGATGTAGTGCAGTCAA
Source organism: Tychonema sp. LEGE 07203 (assembly GCF_015207285.1). Classification (GTDB taxonomy): domain Bacteria; phylum Cyanobacteriota; class Cyanobacteriia; order Cyanobacteriales; family Microcoleaceae; genus Microcoleus. The sequence continues at coordinate 15,534 of NZ_JADEXD010000021.1, forward strand.
CTTACAAGCAAATTAAACGTTAAATTCAAGTTTAAATCAGGGGCGTTTTCCGCAGTGGGCGATCGCATTAAATAGGTCAGTATAAAAAAACCATCATATGCGATCGGTAGGAGCGGGTTTTACCAACAATCTGGGCCTAAAACCAATCATCTCGCTTTCCCCGCCCCACGAACACGATAAATCGCTCAAACAAGCACAGACAATAGGAGTTTTGTCGGCTAAGCTAGGTTTAATCGCTTCAGCGGCAGGTGAACATGAGCGGACAAAACATCGGCGATTTGTTAGGAGAAATATTAGCAAATCGCTATCAGTGCGATCGGCGGCTCGGCAAGCAAGCAGGACGGCAAACCTTACTCGCCCGCGACTTAAACACGCAACAGCAAGTAGTAGTCAAACTCCTCTCATTCAGCAGCGATTTTAACTGGGAAGACTTGAAACTGTTCGAGAGAGAAGTCGAAACCTTAAAATCCCTCTCCCATCCCGCAATTCCCCGATATCTAGACTCCTTTGAAATCGACACTCCCAGCCGCAAAGGATTTGCCTTAGTTCAGACTTACATCGAAGCCAAATCCCTACAAGAATATCTCTGTGACGGGCGCAGCTTCAGCGAAAGCGAAGTCAAACAATTAGCCGCAGCATTATTAGACATCCTCGCCTACCTGCACCAGCGACAGCCTCCGGTGATTCACCGCGACATTAAACCGAGCAATATTTTACTCAAGAATCGATCGGGCAACAGCGTCGGTGAAGTTTACCTAGTAGATTTCGGTGCAGTTCAAACCCTAGCCACGCAGCAGGGAAAAACTGTTACAGTTGTGGGAACCTACGGCTATATGCCGCCCGAACAATTTGGCGGCAGAGCAGTTCCTGCTTCCGATTTGTACGGTTTGGGAGCAACATTAATCGCCTTAGTTACCAAGCAGCATCCAGCCGACTTGCCCCAGCAAGATTTGCAGCTCGAATTCGAGCAATTCACCAAACTCAGTCCCGGTTTTACCAATTGGCTGAAGTGGCTGACGCATCCCAGTTTAGAGCGCCGTGCCGCCTCAGTTCAAATGGCAAAAGAAGCTCTAGACAAACCACAGCAAATAAATAAATATTCCCTGCCATTGAGACAGAGGAAAACGGTGGATACCTTGAGCTTGTTCAAGAATGCGATCGGGCGCAGCACTTGGACAGGAGCTCTAACTGTAGGAGTTTATGTAGCTCTTTCCATCATCTTCATTATGCCTCCCGAGCAGATAACTATGATAGTAACTAAGGGCTTTTTTCTCGCCTTGCTGCTGGGGTTGGGGAACGGAATAATCGTAGGAATCGTGACGCGCTTGTGGTTTTTTCCCCTAACTAATCCCAAACTTCACCGACAAGTTTTAAAGGCAATTAGTATCGTACTCTGTACTTCTATAAGCATCGTTTTCTTACAGAAGGTGTGGGGAGTCAATGATGTACGAGTAGGTTTTATTTATATGATATTGGTACTTGTACCGTCGATAGGTGCAGGACTATCAATGCGAGCAACTAGCAAGTCTATTGCCCGGTGGTATCAACAACAAAATGAACTTTAATTTAAAATTTAGAGCGGACTTACGCACTCCGACCAAAGAAATCAGGTTTTTACTAAAAGACTTCATTGCAACCGCCAGACTCACTGAAAAACCCGGTTTCTAAATCCCGATGATAACCTCAAGTTAAAATAAAGCTAAAAAAACATGAGTAGCAGAATATTAGCAGAACACTACGAAGTGCAGCGGCAACTAGGAAAACAAACAGGCCGCCAAACGCTGCTGGCTCGTGACTTACAAACTCAAGAATTAGTTGTCATCAAACAGCTATTCCTCGGCAGCGATTTTGAGTGGCAAGACCTCAAGCTATTTGAACGGGAAGCGGAAACTTTAAAAGCACTTTCTCACCCAGCAATTCCCCGCTACCTAGACTACCTGGAAATTGACGAACCAGACAGTAAAAGCTTTGCCCTGGTACAGACTTATGTAAAAGGAAAAACTTTGCAAGAGCATTTGCGATCGGGGCGTACTTTTAGCGAAAGCGAGGTGAAAGAATTAGCTAAATCGCTGTTAGAAATTTTGAGTTATTTGCACAAACAAAATCCGCCTGTGATTCACCGCGATATTAAACCGAGCAATATTTTACTGCACAGCAGATCCGGTCACTCGGTCGGACAAGTTTATTTAGTTGATTTCGGTTCGGTGCAGAACCAAGCTGCAAAGTTTGGCGGCACAATTACTGTAGTGGGAACTTACGGATATATGGCCCCAGAACAATTTGGCGGGCGCTCGGTTCCGGCTTCTGACTTGTACGGTTTAGGTGCAACTTTGATTTATTTGGTAACGGGTTTGCATCCTACTGAACTGTCGCAACAGGATTTGAAAATTCAATTTGCCGATCGGGTAGCGCCTCTGAACCCAGATGTAATAGATTGGCTGGAGTGGATGACAGAACCGAGTTTGTCCAAACGGTTATCTTCGGCTGAGGAAGCATTGCAATCGCTCAAAAATCCCCGCCCTAGCAATAAAAATCCTATGGTAGTGCGGCAATACAGCGATATTAAACTAACAAAAACTTCGGATTTTATAGAAATTATTACTCCGCCGCAGGGAGTGGGTTTTGGTTTAATTGTCCTGCTTTTGAGTTGGATTGCTGCGAATATCAGATTATTGCTAGAGTTTGTTGAGGGGCGGACATATCCGGTACTTAATCTAATATCAATAATTTGGTTAGTTACGGTAGTAGCAATGTTTCTATTTGCACTTTTTCGGGAATTGCGTCTCAGAATCGATCGCCAGCAAATATCCTATAGCAGCCATCTGCTGGGGTTGAGATGGAATCACTCGAAACCAGCCCCCAGACAGGAGATTTGCCAGTTAGAAATTAAACAAATTGGATACAAAGTTTCTCAGATGATTATTCAAGCTGGAAACCAACAATATCGACTAGGAGCAAAGCAGGGGCTAACTAAATCAGAAATCGAGTGGTTGGCAACTGAACTGAGTCAGTGGTTGGGATTGAAAATTAAAAGAACTTTCACAAAGCGTGGATTTATGAGATTGTACATCTGAAAATATCTGTAGATCGCCCAAACCAACCATTACTCCCCCAATCTGTAACGCAAGTTCGATCGCACATACACCTATTCGGACTAGGAGTTTCACTGTCCCGGACGTATGACTAAAGAAACCGGGTTTTTTACGACTATACTCGGTTTAAGCCTTCAATATCCGGGAAAAACCCGGTTTCTGACCCCACGCACCAATCCTGTATGCCTCGATCCACTGATTGACTTTGCATCCAGCTTGGTGCAGCCGAAAAGCCCGATCGCCCGTAAAATGCTATCAAAGGGATTTGGCAAATAGCCGTCATCCCCGATCGTCTGTTAACTTGGAGATATTATTGTGGATCTATCGCTAATTCCGGCACAGCCAAAACCAGGACTGCTCAACGTCCTGATCGAAATCACAGCCGGTAGCAAAAACAAGTACGAATTTGATAAAGAGTTGCAAGCCTTTGCTCTCGATCGAGTGCTCTCTTCCTCAGTCCAGTATCCCTGCGACTACGGCTTCATACCCAACACCTTAGCCGACGACGGCGACCCCCTCGACGGCATGGTAATGATGGACGAACCTACATTTCCAGGGTGCATCATCGCAGCCCGCCCGATCGGAATGCTAGAAATGATCGACGGCGGCGACAGGGACGAAAAACTGCTTTGCGTTCCCGACAAAGACCCCCGCTACGCTCACTATAAGTCCCTCAAAGACGTAGCTCCCCACCGCTTGGACGAAATAGCCGAATTTTTTAAGACCTACAAAAATTTGGAGAAAAAAGTCACAGAAATTCTGGGTTGGCAAGATGTCGAACTCGTAATGCCCTTAGTCGAAAAGTGCATCGCAGCCGATCGTAAATAAGCAGCATCCGCAGCGCAAGTAAAAAGCTTTTTTGTTTGAGCGATCTCTCGGCTCGCCTATTCTACAAGCAAGCGACCGGAGAAAGCACGCATTAAAGCTTTCGCCTTCGGTGCTCCGGGCAAATAAACCCCTAGCCCCTACTCCTCGACTGCAAGCAGACTCAAAATTCAGCAAGCCGAACTTAAGGCGGCGGCTGCAGGTCTAAGAATGCAGTAGAGGAACGGTTGGCTAGAATATCAAACAGTCGCGAATTCCGAGCCGGCAGGGGATTCCCCAAAAACCCCCGCCTGCTACAATGTTGAAAAAAATACTACTCGTAGAGTAAGATCGATAGCAAATTCTAAGCAAGCGGGCGATCGCATTCTACGTTTGAGAAAATTTGACTCCGCTGGTTTCGGGATAGAGCGTTTTATATCTCTACAGATAGCTAAAAACTAAAGACTAAAGACTAAAGACTAAAAACTAAAAACTAAATTCTCAATTGCCAAGTTCCTGCGCTCAAACCTAAAAAAAGATGTCAGATTCCCCACCCTCTCAAGCAAATTCACAGCCCTCCGATAACAAAGCCACTAGCTCAAACAGTCCTTTGACCGAGTTTGTCGTTCAGTTTTGGGGCGTGCGGGGCAGCATCGCCACCCCCGGCACCAAAACAATTCGCTACGGAGGCAATACCTCTTGCGTAGAAATGCGCTTGGGCAAAAAACACCTGATTTTTGACGGCGGCACCGGCCTGCGAGTTCTCGGCTTGAATCTGCTGCGAAAAATGCCGATCGAAGCTTATATGTTTTTCAGTCACACTCACTGGGATCACATTCAAGGCTTCCCGTTTTTTACTCCAGCTTTTATTCCGGGGAACTGCTTTCACATTTACGGAGCGATCGCCCCCAACGGCACTACAATCAAACAGCGTCTTGCCGATCAAATGCACCACCCCAATTTTCCAGTTCCCATCCAGGTGATGCAGTCAGACCTCAAATTTAACGATTTGACACCAGGGGATATTCTCGAACTCGACGATGTGAAAATAGAAACAGCACTGCTCAATCACCCCAATACTGCGATCGGATATCGAGTTACTTGGCAGGGACACACGGCCGTCTACTGCACCGATACAGAGCATTTTCCCGATCGGCTCGACGAAAATGTGGTACACCTAGCCCGCGACGCGGACGTGCTAATTTACGACGCTAACTACACCAACGAAGAGTATTACGACTTCAAAAACCCGAAAGTCGGCTGGGGACACTCGACTTGGCAAGCAGGAGTAGAAGTAGCAAAAGCTGCGGGAGTCAAAAAGATCGTGATGTTTCACCACGATCCGAGTCACGACGACAATTTTCTCGATCGTGTCGAAGCAGACGTGCAATCAGTTTTTGCCGATAGCTGCTTGGCCCGCGAAGGCATGACCATACCAGTGATTTAGGCAATAAATCGAGTCCGTGCGGGCTGCGAAAAAACCGCCTCCAAACCGCAAAAAATAGCAGCCTGAAGGCAGAAAACACAATGAACCACAAAATTCGCCTCAAGCGTCGCTCTCGTGTGCTGAGGCTTTTCTCAACGTTGCTAGTGTTGATAATTGTCTGTTGTACCGGAGGTGGATGGATGGCAGCACAGACTGCCGGCTCTGGCACTCCCGCGCTCCTGGCTCAAATTTCTACAGTGGAAGAAATCGGCACTGTCGATCGCATCCCCGAACGCTACCAACTCGGACAGCAACTGTACCTCGAAAACTGCGCCACCTGTCACATCGGTTTACCGCCCCAAGTATTGCCAACAGAAACCTGGCGCCGGTTGCTGCAAGACCCCGAACATTACGGACAAACCATCAAACTGCTAGTAGACCCGCCCCGCCTCCTAGTGTGGAACTACCTGCAAACTTTTTCCCGTCCCCAACCCAAAGACGAAGACCTCCCGTACCGAGCCGCCAACTCTCGCTATTTCAAAGCTTTGCACCCGAAAGTCAAGCTGCCGCAACCAGCAAATATGAGCAGTTGCGTTACTTGTCACCCCGGTGCATCTCAATACAATTTCCGCAAGCTTACCGCCGAGTGGGAAAACTCTCCGTAGCGAACAATTAAGTTCGCAACTAGATCCGAGTGCGAGGGAAACGATCGCACTCAAACAAAAAACGCTTTGACCATCGTCAATCAATCTGATGGTCAAGGTGAATTTGTGCGACTGCCGATAACGTCTGTTGCAAAACCGACCAAACTTGCTAATCGGTTCCAACTGATACCAATGGAATAAAGTAGCGCTAGATATTACCCCCCCAACCCCCCCTCCCGCGGGGGGGCTAAGACTTCATCTATAGCACATAGGTCAGAAAAATGGTATGAGATGTTGCACCATTCGTGTGGAAGCTTTTTATGGACGGGCTCTCCTGCCATCCCACAAGAAATTCACTCTTTGACAGAACAGGCCGGAGAGCCCGTTGCTGACAATGGTGCAACATCTCGGTTCCAACCGATAGAAGAGCACCTGTGGCAAAAACCGGGTTTCTGACCGCAAATTTAGCATCACAACCTATATCTCTCGTTCAGAAACCCGGTTTTTAAGAGCTTCCACACGAATGGTGCAACATCTCGGTTCCAACCGAGTTAGCGGCTTAATTGGCGTGGAAGTAAAAAATCTGTGCGTTTAACTACTTTTTTACAAATTGTTATGATATCTTAACTTTACCGGAGGCTAGTTCAGAAAATTTAATAAACCTGGCGATCGGGCAACCTGATTTATGATTGACAGTAAAAAAATTCAACTTAAATGGCAAAGTTACTGGTTTAAGACCTTTGGCAGGTGGCGATCTTGTCCATTGACTTGCCCCACAGACAGACCTCATCACCGACATATTATTTGGAGTTGGATTGGTAGTTTTTTGGCAATTACTGCAACGTCCTATCTTGCTGTAAAAACTAATTCTCCTTTACTAATGGCTCCGTTTGGCGCTACAAGCGTTTTGATATTTGGTGTCCCTGACAGCCCTCTGGCTCAACCGAGGAATGTGATTGGGGGCAATTTCTTCGGGGCTCTCACCAGTTTAATGATTCTGCATTGTTTCGGTTCTTCTCCCTGGGCGATGGGAATGGCTGTTTCTAGTGCGATCGGAATTATGCAGCTTACCGGAACTCTACATCCGCCTTCGGGAGCAGTTGCCTTAGTCGTCATGATGACCAAACCAGACTGGAAATTTTTGCTAACACCTGCTTTTGAGGGTTCAATAATCTTGGTCTTGTGCGCCGTCATCTTTAATAATTTAGCGACAGACAGAACCTATCCCAACCACTGGTTATAGAATTGTCTTTATTGACATCCTCCCCGCCGTTCGCTGCGGGGATTTCTCAACCTCACGATGGGATTTTTGCCAGAAGTTGAGGATTTTTCCCTAATTTTATTAGTGGATTGTTTGCTAGAGGTTGAGGAGTTCGATCGGATTGTTTTTTCGATCGAAAAGCGAGGGACTTTGGCCGCAGTTTAGCGGCGAGAGTCATTCTATTTTCCATTTTTCGATTTGAGATTTTGGATTGATTCGGTGGATAAATTCTCTTTCTTGAGGATTTGAGATTTTGGATTGATTCGGTGGATCGATCGCGTGGCGGGTATCACAGGAGAAATTCGCACGGTCAAGAAATTATCTCGGTTTTGGGCGATCGCCAAATAGTCAGCCAACACCCGCACCAAAGCTCCGTTAGAAATAAAAAAGTGCGCCGCAGCATCGGGCGACAATCTTCAGACTGTTTGCGTTTATGCATAAAAAAATCTTAACTCTAGGCTTTTACTACCAACCAGTTACAGAATTGTGGCAACATAGACGACATAAAGTGCAACTAATAATACTCCGCGCCTGCGTTCAATAACACCTCTGCTCGTTGGGAATGTAAGTGCCACTGTCACAAGTCCAAAAATTAAAGCTACCGACACTTCGCGCCAACTGACTGAGATGGGGAAAATGGTGGCTGCAATTCCAACTACCCAAAGACTGTTGAAAATGTTACTGCCCAATATTGTTCCCAGTCCCACCTCCTCATGTCCGCGCATCTTGGAAATCATAGTTGTTGCCAGTTCCGGGACTGATGTACCAATGGCGACGATGGTTGCTCCTGTGACAAATTCATCGATTCCGAAAGAAATGGCGATACCTTTTCCTCCAACTACAATGAGATGCCCTGCAACGATTAAGCAGGCAAAACCAACAACACAGAAAATAATCGCCAGCCAATTTCGATGCTCGCCCAGCACTTCGTCCGCCGCACTTTGCTGTCTGCGTACTTCAATCACTACGAGAATAATCCAAACAAAAAATATACTTAGAAGGATTAAACCGTCAATGCGAGACAGCAAACCATCCAAACAAAGAATACCAATTACCACCGGAGTTAGCAGGGCAGTCAGAAAATCACGTTTTGTGCGATCGCGAGGGGTTTGAATTCCTGAAACGATCAGAGCCAAACCAAGAATCAGAGCAACGTTGAGGATGTTACTGCCTAAAGCATCACCGAGGGAAATCTGAGGTTGTCCTTCTAAAGCAGAGTTGACAGCAACAGATAGTTCTGGACTGGAAGTAGCGAAGGCTGCCACTGTTGCACCAATAATCCCAGGAGAAATACGCGCCCAATGAGCTAGTCCCACCACACCCCGAACAAAAAACTCCCCACCTATTCCGGCGCTGAGAATGCCTATTATGAAAGCAAAGTAGTCGTTCATCGAGCAAAATTCCATCTATTTTAACTGGTTCCCAGGCTCTCCTTGGGAACCAGTAGATCGCACTTTGAATTTTTAAGTAAATTTAAAACTCAAAACTCAATTCAAAACTCCCAATATTTCCCTAGCCCGTATTCCGCATCCCCGCAGCAATACCGTTAATTGTCAGCAGAGCTCCCCGCAACAGTTCGCCCTTGCTGTAACGCGAGTGAATCACCCCCGGAACCCCGCCAGTACCGTGCTGCCGCAAGCGTTTTAGCAGCGAAACCTGCAACAAACCCAAAGGTACAATCGTCGCATTTCGCAACTGTACCGATCGCTGCAAAGACGGATCTCCGTCTAACAAATACTGGTGTCCGGTAATCGTTAAAACTAAATCCCGAATCAAGTAAAATTCGGCAGCAATTTGCTCGTATAAAGCCTTGAAACGCTCCCTGTCCGCCGGCAAAGCCAACTCCCGCACGTAGTGATCGGCAATCTGCAAATCCACCTTAGATAAAGTCATTTCAACCTTAGAAATTACCATTCTAAAAAACGGCCATTTCAAGTAGAAATACTGCAAAAGTTTCATGTGTTCTTCCGGTTCTTCCAGCAAAAACTCTTGCAAAGCTGTCCCGACACCGTACCAAGAAGGCACTAAAAATCGGCTTTGAGTCCAGCTAAACACCCACGGAATTGCTCGCAAACCGCTGATGTCTTTCTTTCCGCCGCGACGGGCAGGACGAGAACTAATTTGCAACTGACTGATTTCTTGTATCGGGGTAACGTGATGGAAAAAATCGACTAAATCTGGCTGTTCGTAGATTAAATTACGGTAGTGAGATCGCGATTTCACCGACAACTCCTCCATAATCTCATTCCAAGAGTCGATGCCATCGAAACCCGTGTGCAGCAAACTAGCTTGAATTACCGCCGCCGCCACAGTTTCCAAATTGTACAGCGCCAACTCCGGCAAAGAATATTTAGAAGCCAAAACTTCCCCTTGTTCGGTAATCTTGATTCGCCCGCTGATACTCTTTCCGGGCTGAGCCAAAATCGCCTTGTAAGCAGGCCCGCCGCCCCGCCCTACAGAGCCGCCCCGGCCATGAAAAATCCGCAATTCCACACCGTGTTTTTCCGCAACCGCTTGCAAAGCTTTTTGAGCTTTGTGAATTTCCCAATTGCTGCTGAGGAAACCCGAATCTTTATTGCTGTCGGAATAGCCCAGCATCACCTCTTGCAATTTGAGATTTTGGATTTGGTTGGGTGGATTTTGTTCGCTCTTTTCCGCTACTTCCTGCGCGTATCCTCCCGCTAACAAAGCCCGATAAAGCGGCAGATCGAATAGCTGCTGCATTACTTCCGGGGCTTTTTTCAAATCTTCCACTGTTTCAAACAGCGGCACTACTTGAATGCTGCTAACTCCTGTCGCCGGATCGTACAGTCCCGATTCTTTTGCTAACAGCAAAACCGCCAGCAAATCGCTGACATCGTGGCTCATGCTGATAATGTAAGTTTCGCAAATTTCCGGACCGAACTCCTGCTGCATTTGCCGCAAGACTCGGAAGGTATTAATTGTCTCGCAAGTTTTGGGAGAAAATGGCAGTTCTGTGGGAATTAAAGGGCGGCGAGTTTGCAGTTCGGTGGCGAGCCAAATAACTCGATCGCCTTCCGACATTTGATTGTAAGGTTTGGGCAAGATTTGCAAGTATTCCGCTATTTCGCTCAAAGCGTCGCAGTGTACTGTTGACTCTTGGCGCATATCTAGATAAGCCAAGTTAAATCCGTAAATTTCTACTTGACAAAGCAGATTTTCTAAGTCCCGACAGCTCAAACCTGTTTCGACTAAATTGCGTTCGATTAACTGCAACTCTGCTAAAAACTCAGCGCCCGATCGATAAAGGCCGGTCAAGACGGGATGCTCCGACAAAACTTCGTGCTCCCGCTGCAACTCGTCTCCTTTGTAGAGACGCCAATTGCGATCGCGCGTATTTTCCAGCCGCTGGAGCACGTAGGCCAGCTTCAAGCGATAAGGTTCTTGGCGGTATCGGATTGCCCACTGTTCGTAAACATCGGGAAATTCCGATTTGTCGCGATCGAGAGAATCGAGCAATTCCGGCAATACGTCGCTCCAGTGCAGCGACAAACTCAAAAGTTCGTTGAGTCGCTTCACCGCACTGATATACTTGCACATCACTAAATGGCGCTGATAGCAAGCAGTTTGCCAAGTAACTTTCGGGGTAACAGAAGGATTGCCGTCCCTGTCGGAGCCCACCCAAGAACCGAACTTGCAAAAATTGTAACTAGGCGGTTTCAGGTAAGGGTAAGAAGCGTGCAGCGCTTGCTTTAAGCGGTGGTAGAGTTCGGGAATAGCATCAAACAGCACTTCGTCGAAGTAGTGGAGAGTGTACTCCACCTCGTCAAGCACAGTTGGTTTGAATTGGTGCAGCTCGTCAGTACGCCACCAGAGGCGAATTTCTTCCATCAGTTGCTCTTGGAGAGCCGCCGCTTCCCAGCTAGACACCGGGTAGGGGCTTTGGGAGTTCGCGCGCGCTCCCTGAAATTTCTCGTCAACTCGATCTAGCTGTTGGAGAATCTTCGCCATTCGCCGCTGCTTGGTGCGGATCGTGTTGCGGACAATTTCCGTCGGGTGAGCGGTAAATACTAGGCGGATGTCCAACTGATCGATCAAGCGCTGGATTTGCTGGCTTGGCACGTTCAAGCGCAGCAGCATCGGGAACAGTTGGTGAAATGTTCCGGCGTCTTTGGTTATCGCCTCGCTGCTGTCTGTACCGCGAGGAGCGGTTTGGGCCGGGCCTTCCCTGTGCCGCGGGCGATCGGGCGCATCCTTTGCTTGTCCCGGCAGCTTAGAAAACATCCGCCCCCCAGCGTCGTTGCTGCTAGTGTAAGCTAGCTGTTGGTCTCGCTGTTCGTAGTGCTGTTCGACAATGTTGATCAATTGAAAATACAGCGCAAAAGCCCGTGCGGCCCGGATGGCGGCGTTGAGATCGAGCTTTTCGATTAGCTGTACCACATTCGATTCGCGAAAGTTAGTGGCTTGTCCCTCGGCGGAATTGACCGATCGCATTTGTTGGAGCAAATCGACCAATTCCTGCCCGCACTCCTGTCGCAGCACCGATTCCCACAAGTCCTCTACTACTTTGAGGCGATTGCGCAGAAACAGGTCGGATTTTGAGTAAGCGGGAGAATGGGAAATAGATGTTGCATCAATAGCCTGTTCTGAAGACTGGAGGACTGAACTCATCGGGCTGTTCCTCAATTTCTGCGGGTGTCTAGAAAATTGTATGGTTTAGTTTCACCTAAAACACTTTTATTTGCAGTCAAATTTGAGACAACTTATACAATTTTCAATTCTCAATTTTTGATTTTCAATGAGGGATCGCTTATCACCAGAGGGTTTGAAGCTTCCCTACAGTTCTATTTTTGGGGAAAACTGGTCTTATTTGAGGATTGAAGGCAATTATGTACAAGCTAGAAGCAAAGACAAATCTCAGTTGCACGTATTTGACCGATTGTCAACCTTTTTTGTGAAAAAAATTAGCTTCCGACTGCTACCTCTTTTTGAGGCTTTTTATAGCTTGTTGCCAAGAACAATATAATTCTAGGCTGGTGCTTCATTAAATCAACAGATCGATCGGTCATCGCGAATTCTCGAATCAAAAATAGGATTACTTTTGTTCTGATTGAGGAAAGTTGAGCAAGGGAAGGCGCGAGCCCCGAAAGACTTCTTCGCTTTCAATGCCGATCGACCCAACAAACTCAGCAGCAGCTTTGGCCGCCAGCAAACCGCCCAGCATGGGTAAGGCGACGAAGCTCAATAAAATATCTGAAGGAATTGGCAACTTTGGACTGTGAGGTGTTTGATTTTGGGGCAAGTCTTGGTTTTCCGACGGCATAAATTTCTCCTGTGTCCATCTGCAATCTTTATTTTACAGGCTAGGACGGGTTTCAAACTCGTTGTACCCTAGATTGGAGCAAGTTCCGGTGTTTCTCCAAGAATTAGTGCCGTGTCGATCGCGCGTAGAGTCGATCGCCCGAAACAGAAAATTACCTCAAAACGGGCGATCGACTGTTGGAAAACAGACTAACTTGTCTACTTCGATTCAGGATGCCAACGCATTCCAATCAATGCCATTCCAGTTGGGCCGCTGGTTGACAAAATTATCGTCCCATCTGAACTGTCAGCAGTTACAAAATTCGTAGAAGTGCGCCAGTGATGAGGAAATATATCTTTGCGATAGACACGATCGTCTACTGCAAAACTCTTTTCAATCCGCTCGTTTTTATACCAGACAGCACGATCGAAACCGTAAACCAACGTGCGATCGCCGTCAACGGCAGCCACACTTAGTTTCAGTGGAAAGGGAAACCGCAGCGGGTCATCGTATTTAATAGAAAGCCGTCTAGATGTACCATTACTAACGCAAACATCAACCCATTTATCATCGACTATGATAGAAATAAAGGCATCACCTGTTGGCGTGATACCAGCATTTTCTATAGTTAGTTTAGCAGCCAACCCTCCAGTATTGTAATAATTTAAATAACCACCAGTAATATCTCCAGTGAGGAGTCGATCCTTTGAAAATGACAACAGCCCTCCTGTTAGTTCGCGAGGCAGCGAAAGAGCAGGATAACGCTTTTTGCCATCAGGTTCTAAACATTCTACGCGACGTGTAGCGTCTCGATTTAAATGACAAAGAGCTTTTTTTGAGCCTACTGAAGCATAAAATCCCCCCCACGGATAAGGGCCGCGCACATCACCCTCAGCATTCACAAACCAAGCTCGATCTAAGTCAATCACCCAAACAGCATCTTGTTGGGCACCTACGAGCTCTACACCAGAAACTTCTTCTACAACTCGTTTCAAAGCTCCTGTGCTGTCATAGTGAGATAACGGGTAATTTGTCCATACCCCACCATCGCTGCGAGCACTAAGATTTCCTGGCGGTTTTAGAAGCTTGATTATTCTGGTAGTCTTTCCGATTAAAACTGCCACTGGCAGAGTTTCTCTACCTATTTGAGAAATTATGCTCGCTAGCCCTGTTGAGTTCGCAAAAGTTTGTTTTATGTAAGGTCTCATAGGATAAGACTTAGGACCAGCCAGATATGTAATTTGAGCCACATTAGGGTCTGGCCACCCCACATCTACTACATCTAGCTTAATTGGATTGTTCCACTCCAGGAGAGTAATGGACCAAATATCTAGTTTTGAACAACTCATAGCTCTCTTTGGTTCCTCTGATTTTAAAACAGAGCTGCCTCCTATACTTAGAATTAGGGACACACTGAAAAACACTAACACAGCACACAAATTTTTCCACATATCTTTCTCCAACTACCAAATTATATCCTTCCAAAAATCAAACGACTGACCGACCTGAACGTAACCTTCTAGTTTGCTGACATCAATAATTTGTATGGTGTTATTGTTGTTCGGTTTGTCCCATAAGCTGACCAATGTTTTAGAGTTGAGTGCAATAGCGACGTGACCCGGATTTCCTTCGGAAAATTTTTGACCTTGAGTCCCTTTAAAAAACACAAGTTGACCTGGTTTGGGTAAACGTGTTGGCTGACCAGGAACTCCTCGATTGGGGTAGAATGGTAAACCGTCTTGATATCCCATGATTGGCATAGCTGAAAACGTACCACCTCTTTTATAACCTACTTTATCCATGACAGAGCGAAGTCTCTCGGCAGTTATTTGGTTACATAAAAATGCTGCGTACCAAATCATTTCCCAGCAGTTCATTGTCGCATTGTACGGCAGATTATCATTTTTTGTGTTACGTAAAAAGTGTATAGTAAAATCATTGAATGGGGGATTATCCCACCGTTGCATACCTTTAAGCAAAGCGGCCATAATCGCCGTAGCCATTTCAGGTCTTTGACGAAACTTCTCTACAATCAATGTCCGCATACCTACATCGCCAACTACTGACCTCAAATCCTCCTGGCTATTATTCTGGATAATTAAGCCAACTATCTTGTCATAGTTGGCGATCGCCCCACTATTCAGCAATTTTTGTATTTGCTCTTTGAAAGTAGGTTTGCGTGGGCTTGGATTGCCTGCAAAAAAATCTCCTGAAAACTTTTCTGGTTCTGGTCTGTCAGCGATCGGCTGCTCAAAAAACTCTTTACTCGGCTGCGGCTTGTGCTTCGGCTGCTTATTCAACTCCAAAATATCCTTCGGTGCCTTATTCAACCGCGGCGCTTCCCCAGCTTTGGGCAAATTATTCGTCTGTGTACCAGTACCCTTCGGATCGTAAGACCCCCTCGCCGTCTCGGATTCACCGGGCAGCCACTTCCCATTCTCCGAATTAGACTTCGACCAACTCTCATTCCAATTATTGCGCCCGTCATCCCACACAGTCCCGCTGCGAGTCCAACTCCAACTGCTGCTAGAGGTAGTAGAAACATTTCCTTTAGTGACTGTTTTTGAATCAGTACCGCTGATGGTTTCACTCCAACTGTAACCGCCTTTAAAATCCCACCTCCTGTAACTAGAACTCCAAGTTTCACTACCTGAAGTCGCACTAATTACACCTTTATTATCCGCATTTCTGTCGCTGAACCACCTCTCGTAACCGCTTGTTTCAGTTTCATCTTTGCGCCCATCTTTATAAACAGTAACTGTTTGCCCGTTGCGGGTGCGAACCGTATCGCTGCTGCTGGATGAAGTATTGTTAGTTCCATCATTGTTGCTGGTGGAACGAGAGGTTGTAATTGTCTCTTCATCCCCAGTGCTGGTCGTAGTATAAGCATCGATTTTATACTCGCTTTCGTTTTGAACAAAGTTCTCGGAATAACTTTCTTGATTGTTTTTAGAAGTGATTTTTCCAGAACTATTGGCACTATAACCATCCGACTTCGTTACCGAATAGCTATCTGTAATCCTGCTGCTGGTTTGCGGTCCGTGTTTGTAAGTTTGCGTATCATTACCTTGCCTGACAGAGTAATTGTTGTGCCGATTGTTCTGCCGATATGAAGAACCCTGACTGCTGTTGGTTTGCTCGGATTGATTGACAGTATAAGTGTCTTGATAACTGTGATTTTTTGACTTGCCGTCATCGTAGCTGCTTTGATTGTTGGTGCTGCCTTCTGAATAAACATCGCGGGTGTTGCTGTTGACAGCTACACCATTAACTGTCGTGTTGTCCCAAGTAGAGTTGGTTACAGAATAGTTGTCGTTGTTGTTGCTGCTTTTTGAGAAACCGCTGCTGTTGCTGTTAGTAGAATTCGACGTGGTGACAGTAGTTTCTTCACCGGTGTGAGTGTTGTTGGAACTGCTACCGTTACTGCTATTCGTCCAATCAGCGTTGCCTGCGGTTTGAGTTGCACTCTTGCTAGTTGATATGTTGTTGCCGTTGGTATGACGGCTGCTGTTGCTGGATTTTGACCCCCAATCATCTTGACGGTTGCCATTAGCTATGCTGAGGTTCGTGCCGTATTGGCTGTTAGATTGGGATTTGCTGTTGCGGTAACTTTCTGCTGAATTGTTTGTTGCTTTTGTGGGACTGGTATAGTTGCTATAACTGCGGGATTTCTGAGCGGATTCGCTACTGTCGCTGCGAGTTCCTTCGTATTTAACTCGGCTGTAGTTTTGTTGCGATTGATTTTTTTGTTCGAGTGAGTTTTGAGAAAAGCTTTTGCTGGTGTAGGTAGCAGCATTTGTAGTGGAATCGCTGGTAGATTCGTCAAAAGAGTTGCCCTTGCTGTTGGTTTTGACGCTGCTTTTATCCCAAGTTGACTCGGTGTTAGAGAAGCTGCTAAGGATTCGAGAGTTGGTGGTAGTTGTGCCGTTGGAACCACTGGTAGAAGTGGTTTTGTATGGCGCTAAGTCTGTGGTATGAGAACTGGTGCCAACGTTGGAGTCTCCGGTCGATCTAGTGGTGGTCTTTGGCGTGCCTGGGGCGGTGGTTGCAGTTGCTCTTTCTGAGGGTTTTGGTGCGGTAGAATTGTCAGAGTTATTTGTAGTGGCATCAGCATCAATTAAGGGTTTTGTCAATTGTTTGGTAGCTGCAAATACTGGAATTGCGGGGATGATTTCGGCTGCTGTAGCAATTGCTAATTCTGTGTCGATAATGCCGTATCCCGTCCTTTCATCCCATGAGGGTACGTCGATATCTTTGGCTGTGTTTAAGAGGATGTTTTTGATTTGCTGGTAGTTGAGGGATGGGTTGGCTGCCCACATTTGCGAGATGGTATTCGTGACTTTAGCTGCTGCTATTGACGTGCCTTGTTTGGTTGCGTTTGTTGCAGTTTCTGCTGTTTGGTGAGTGTCGGTTGGTGCTAAAATATCCAAACCTCCTCCGTAGCTGGAATAGGCTGCCCGATAGTTGTTTTGGGATGCACCGACGGTGATGATGTTATCGAATTCTGTGGAGGCTTGTCCGAGGGCGGAGATGAGAGTTCCTTCATTGCCAGCGGCTGCTACAATCAGTATGTTATTGTCTTTTGCATATTTCAATGCTGCTGTTTCTTCTGCTGTCAAGAAGTGCCGTGTGGTTTGGGTGCCGTCGGGGTTGATTTGGGTTAAGTCGAAGCTGAGGTTGATGACGGCGTTGGGTTGAGAAGAAGCTTTGGCGGCGTCTGCAAATTCTATCAGGGATTGATGCCAGTTGCCGCTACCTGTTGCTCTTCCCAGCCAAATTGCCGGAGCTTTTTTGGTGTTGTTTAGATTGTTAGATGTGCTGATTATTTCTAATATTGTGTCGCCGTGTTGGTTTCCTTGGTTTGCTTGGAGTAGGGGATTGTTGTCGTTGTCTATTACGTCTTTTCCGAGTCTGATTTGGCTGTAGTCTATGTTGGGGTTTTTGGCGAGAAAGCCGGTGTCGATTATTCCGATTAATGGTTGGTTTTCTGTGTCGGTGATTGTGTATTCGTTGCGGTTGGTTTCGGAGTCGGTGATGATATTTTCCGAGTTATCTGGCTGATTGTTTTCCTCGAATAGTATTGCGGGAGTAATTGTGATTTTTTCCGAGTCAAAATCGGGATTTACATATTCGTCGATGGTTGTTTGCGGCTGATTGTCGCTGTCGGCGGTGATATTTTCTGATTGTTGTGAGTAATGGTTTTCAGTGACGGCGATTTCGGGAATAATAGTTTGGGTGTCGGTAACTATGTATTCTGATGCGGATGGTTGATGATTTTGGCTTGATTCTGTTTCGGGAATATGAGGAATTGGTTGGGCGAGTATGCTGTTGAGATTTTCCCCGAGTAGGGAAATTTCATCGGGAGAAATTAGGGGGAAATTTTCAGCAGTTTCGCTGGCTGTTTCGGGGGTGTCGATAAGAGTTGGGGAGATGTTTTCAATTTCCCCAGTGAGAATGTCTGCGGATGCTGCGGGTATTACTGATATTTCTGATTTTTCTGGTTGGATAAAGACGGTTGTTTCGATTTTGGCACCTGTGATGTCGTCGATTCCTGTCTCAACAGGATTTGTTGGGAAATTGGGAATTTCTGAAACAGTCGGGTTTTGAGTTTCTGTGGCTGCGGAATTTTCGGTTTTTGTCTCAACAGGAGTTGTTGCGGAATTGGAAATTTCGGAAACAGTCGGCTTTTTGTCTTTAACTGCGGGAGATTTTTCGGTTTTTGTCTCAACCGGATTTGGATCGTCCTTGGGAATTTCTGAAACAGTCGGATTTTTGGTTTCTGTTGCTGGAGAATTTTCTGGCTTTGTCTCAAATGGATTTTTCTCGGAGTTGGGAATTTCGGAAACAGTGGGATTTTTGGTTTCAACTACGGGAGAGTTTTCGGCTTTTGGATCGGCAGAATTTGTCGTGGAATTGGGAATTTCGGAAACAGTAGGATTTTTGGTTTCAACTACGGGAGAGTTTTCGGCTTTTGGATCGGCAGAATTTGTCGTGGAATTGGGGATTTCGGAAACAGTGGGATTTTTGGCTTCAACTGCGGGAGATTTTTCGGTTTTTGGCTCGGCAGATTTTGGATCAGAATTGGAGATTTCGGAAACTTTCGGGTTTTTAGTTTCTGTCGCTGGGGAATTTTCGGATTTTATTTCAGCAGGATTTGGATCGTCCTTGGGAATTTCGGAAACTGTCAGGTTTTTGGTTTCGGTTACTGGAGATTTTTCTGGTTTTGGCTCGGCAGGAGTTGGATCGAAATTGGGATTTTCGGAAACCGTCGGATTTTTGGTTTCAACTACAGGAGATTTTTCTGGTTTTGGATCGGCAGAATTGGGAATTTCAGAAACAGTCCAGTTTTTGGTTTCTGTTGCTGGGGAATTTTTGGGTTTTGGATCAGAATTGGCGATTTCGGAAACAGTGGGATTTTTAGCTTCAACTGCGGGAGATTTTTCGGTTTTTGGATCAATTGGATTTGGATCGGAATTAGGGATTTCGGAAACTTTCGAGTTTTTGGTTTCTGTCGCTGGGGAATTTTCCGTTTTTGTTTCAGCAGTATTTGTCGCGCAACTGCAAATTTCGGAAACAGTCGAGTCTTTGGTTTCTACGGCAGGAGAATCTGCGTTTTTTTCTGCTAATTTAGCCTCGGTTTTGGATGTTGCCTCAGCTATCAATTCTTTCGAGTCTTTGGTTTCTACGGCAGGAGAATCTGCGTTTTTTTCTGCTAATTTAGACTCGGTTTTGGGTGTTGCCTCAGCTATCAATTCTTTGTCTTTCTCTGATGTAGGCAAATCAGATAGGTAATCGTCGCTAATTTTATCTATTTTGTCGGTTGGGAAAAGGCTGGAGTCGGAAGGAATGTTATCTTGAGTTGCTGGGCCGGCTGTATCGCCTGTTATTGTGTCGGTTTGGGAGGTGGCTGTTTGCGGTTTTTCAGCGATGCTGTTGATTGTTTGTGTTGGATTTTTGTTGAGGATGAAGGCGTCTATGTCTGCTTGTTGGGGAGGGTTTTCTGGGCTTTTATCGAGGATTTTGTTGTTCGATCGTAATACTTCGATGCTGGATTTTGTAGATATTTCGTTAGTTGCTAGGATATTTTTCGGGGCGGAGGGGGAAGAATGATTGCTGGTATAATTTGCAAATTGCAAGTCTTCTGCAATGTCTGGAATGATGGAATTATTAGCAGTTAGTTGGGGAGTAGATGCTTCGATTTGTAACATGATTTAAGTCCTTTGCTTACAATAAAAGTGACCAAAAAATGCTGAATTTGAGGATGTTTATTTATGAAATTTCGCAAGCAAAGCTAGTCCATGCCATGCTGGATTTTTGGGTTTTACCTTGCGCCCGCAATGTGTTATCTCGACAGGTGAAAACCCGCCAGCGAGGCTGACAAAAATTTGATGCGATCGCAATAAGTTGGTTTTTTTATTGCTGTTGTTAACCGATCGATTTGAGAATATCGGTAATTTTTATCGATCGCAAGTGCTTTTTGCTATCTTGAAGTAAACTTCATCACAGCTTTAACTTACTTCCGTATTTGAAGCGTCACGTTACGAATTGTGGGGTTTTGACAACTTTGGACTGCCGATCGCCAAACTAATTTAGCGATAGCTTGTATAAAAGATAACTTAACTTGTTCGCAAAAATACGAAAAAGCCGATCGCACATTCAAACATTTATAAACTAGGTTGTACACACAATATTGCGAGATCCCGTGTAAGGTGCGTCGCCATTTATAGTCTGCAAGTTTTATCCAATATCTGGCCGCGACGCCCCCCTACCAAACTGATGACTTCGCCTAAGTGAAGCCCAATATATGCCAAAATACGGACGAAATGTGCTATCTGTAGAAAACACAACCAGCTTTGACAAATTTTAAAGTCCCATGTTGAATGCGAACGGGAGCATATTGGCAGACAATCGATCGGCCGCGTCGCAGTGGGCGCAATCCGCTTTAGGGCTTCCCGAAGTGCAGGTACAAGCTCGTTTGCGCGGAAATCACCTGCATATTCTGTGCGAAGCAGCGCAGTGTCCGTCTCAGGAATTGGTGACGGCGAGATTTAAGGGCGCGATCGAACAAACTGATTTAACGCGACTGTTGTTCGATCGAACTCAAATTTACCAGTTGTTTCTGTGCGGCCGCAAACTCGGTTCCAGACAAAATGATTGGACAGTCCGGCTCGATTGCAGCAGTATCAAAGAGCGACAGCAGCAACAGCAACAGCAACAGCAACCAAAAGTTTCCCAAGTACCGCCGGCGAGCGCACCCGACGGCGCACCGCCAGCAAATCGTAAAAAAGGCGGATTCTTCGGCAAATTCAAAAACGAAAACCACCAACTCAAACAGAAAGCCGCACCGATAGAAATCCCGGCCCAACCGCCACAGGTGCGGGAAGAACTCGATTTTGACGCCGAAAGTCTCCCCATCGCCTCCCGCATTCAATACCCAGAAGTTTCAAAAACTTCTGGGTTGACGATCGACACAACGGCCGCGCGGGAAGCTTTCAGTCCCCCTGTTTCTTTGCAGCATCCGGCAACATCCTCGCGAAGGCAGGGAAGCCGAGGCGGGGTAGCTGTGATTCAATCCCCCGAAACCGATGGCGGAGACAGCGGTGGCGGTGGTACGTTGACGGTTTCGCCGGAAACTTTGGCGCGGCTGGGGCATCCAGATGCGATCGCCAGCTATCTCAGCGAAATCCTCGGGCCGATGGGAGTTTCGGTGAAAGTCAGCATTCGCGAAAAAGAACTAAAAATCAGCAGGGTTTCCCTGCACTCGAATCCACAGGAAAATCTCAAGTCCAAGGAGCGCCGGCTGCTGGTGCTGTGCGAGTCAGCCTACAGCCCAGACCCCTCCTTGTTAGCAGAACCGATCGCCAGCAGGCTGCGGAAACTGAAATTAGAAGATTTCGTCGAAGCAGTAATCGGCAGCCAAGTCAGCGGCGAAGCGAAGCCGGACTGGTTGCTGCGGGTGGATTTGACACCGCCGGACACAATTCTTAAGGAATGGGCCCGCTGGGGAGACGTGCAGTCGATCGCGAAACTGCTAAACCAACACTTGGCGGCATCGAGAGTCGAAGTGCGGGCAACCCTCAAAGAAGCAACCCTCCACCTGTTGTGCAGTAAAACTGCCAAAAAAGGACAAAAACCCAAACGGCAAGAATACCCAGACAAGCACCAAACCACCGAGGCGATCGCCCCTTTGCTAGCATCCTTCGCGCCCCAAGGCATCAGCGCAGCTACCATCTACGGCGTAGAACCAGCCAGCACCCCCCAGGCCGAACCCGAGTCGCCTGCGTGGATTGAATGGGTGGACTTGCCTGCAGCCCACCACCCCGACTTAGCGGCGAGCCCCAGAATATTGGCAGCCGAAGGCGACCAATTAGCCTTGACTTTTTTGCTCAACAGGTTTCTCAATCCCAATCTCAACCGCAAGCTCGAAACCGGAGGGATTCGGGCTGTGGCACTGCACAAAGCCAACGTGCTGCACGTGATGACTGAAGCTCTGACTTGCCCTTCTCAGTCTAAGGTAGGGCCGCCGGTGGTTAAATTCTTGCGGCAGTTACAAATTCCGGGAGTGGCACGGGTGCGAGTCTACGGGCGCCGCGCCGGCCAGAAACTGCCCCTGTGGCGCTACGGAATCGACCTGGCAACGGCGGTTGACGGAGAATCAGCGCAGGCCCAAGCACCGGTTCCCTCACAACTGGCTGTCTTGGAAAAGGAACCCGTGCCGGAGTTTGCCGCGGCGGAGGATCGGAGTCTTTCGGGTTTGGGCGAGCATTTGGTGTTTGATGCTCCGGCTGCTGATTCCAAGCGGCTCTTCAAAATCGCGCTTCCGGGATACAAGCTGGGCGAGCAGCTTGTTCAAGCTGCGGTGCAACCGCTTGTTGCTTCGGGTTTGTTTGTTCCCAATGACGGTTTGTCAAATTCGGAGGCAGCGCGGGGGGGCGTGAGAGCCGATCGCGCGGCCCGAATGGCCGTGATTTGGGCGATCGCCGGTTGTCTGCTAACTTTCAATACCGATTGGTTGCTGGGTATGTTTCTGCAATCTGCGACGGTTAGTCAAGCTCCTAGCGCCTCGGAAGTTTGCAGCGGTCAAAATTGTCAAAATTCATCCCCCAAGCCTTTGAGCGACGCTCAAGCCCCACTGGCGAGTTCGGAGTCCCCCAACCCGGATAGCCCTCCTGTGGAGGTAAATTTGCCTCAAATTCCATTGGAGCCATCGCCGTCGGCCGATCGCGAACAGGCTTTCAACGGTTCTGGGTTTACAAAACCCGGAAATAATAGCGTTCCCGTAGCTGATGTTTCTGATGTTCCGGTGTTCCCGACTTTGAGGAGCGAGCAGCTTGACGAACAAATAGCGCGCTATCAAGAGTACATCCGCCTGCACAACAAACCGCCGGATATCTTAATTGTCGGAAGTTCGAGGGCTCTGCGGGGCATCGATCCGGCGGTTTTGGAAACTGCTTTGGCCGCTGGAGGTTATCCGGGGCTGAAGGCTTACAATTTTGGAGTGAACGGGGCTACCCTGCAGGTTGTAGATTCGATCGTCCGTCGGATTTTGCCGCCGCAACAATTGCCGAAATTGATTGTGTTGGCCGACGGGGCGAGGGCTCTCAACAGCGGGCGGCCTGATTTGACTTTTAGTGCGATCGCTTCTTCCGAAGGTTACAGACAATTGTCTCGGGGCAGTTTTCTTGTCCGCACCACTCAATTAGAATCTCCAACATCAAAAGAAACCGCCAACAATCCGGTGGCGACGGCGGGTGAATTGTGGCACAATTTGGAACAAAGTCAAGCTCGGGTTCAGCAACTGTTGAATCAAAAGTTGGTAGAGAGTTCTGCAACTTACAAAAAGCGCGATCGGCTCAAGGAGTTTTTGCGATCGATCGCCAATCCCTCGGCCCCTGTTGCGATCGCCAACCCCCAAACCGGAGACAAACAAACAACCGAAAACCCCCAGCCTGCTGTTGCGGGTAAAGCACCGAGCAATTTTCAACCAAACGGCTTTTTGCCGGTGGACATACGCTTCAATCCCGATACTTACTTTCAAAAGCACCCGAAAGTATCTGGCTATTACGACTCCGACTATCAAGATTTTAAACTGTCAGGCGAACAAACTGTAGCACTCAAAAACCTGATCGAATTTAGTAAAGTTCGCAACATCAATCTCGTGTTTGTGAATATGCCCCTAACGGTCGATTATTTAGACCCAGTGCGGGCTGGTTACGAACAAGAATTTCGGGAATATATGCAACAATTAGCAGCTCAAAGCGGCCTAATTTTCCGAGATAAGAGTTTATTGTGGCCCCAGGCGCGGGAATCTTTTTCCGACCCCAGCCACCTCAACCGTTACGGTGCTGTTGCAGTTTCTAAACGGTTGGCTCAAGATCCGATGATTCCCTGGCCGGCAAAGAGATAGTTTTGAGTTTTGAGTTATTTTAGAAGTTAGCTCGTCTCCGCTGTCGCTACCGCACTCAACTTAGTTCGATCGACAGCAACGTGAGTTTTCCTCAAAACCAGAGGACTTGCACTCCTCTCGATGGAACCTCTGGATTGCGGGTAATTTAGGAGCGAAAACTTAATAACTTGGCGTTGCTGAATACAAATATGAATTCAAGATTTCCCAATTGCTATAAGCCAAGTATGGTGAGCTTTGTAACATCAAGCAAAAAGTTGATTCATACGCCAGAATCAGCAACGCCTTTTTTTACCGCAGAGGGCGCAGAGAGCGCAGAGAGAAGAGGGAAGAGAGGTATTATGGTAATGTCAAATCCAGTACAATCAGCACGATCGAATTTCTCTCCCCTTTCTCTGATTCCTCTGCGTTCTCTGCGGTTAGATCTTTTAGATATTAAATCTGGCGTTGCTGAATACAAATATGAATTCAAGATTTCCCAATTGCTATAAGCCAAGTATGGTGAGCTTGGTAACATCAAGCAAAAAGTTGATTCATACGCCAGAATCAGCAACGCCCAACAGCCAACAGTCAAAAGTCAACAGTCAACAGTCAACAATCATGTCGCTCGTGTAACTGGAATCGATATAACTCACGCTCCGCGACAATCTCAAAACTATCCTTTCCTGCAGCGGAATACTCAACATGAAAAGATTGACATTTCCTAAAATTAGCAAAAATATACAGATCAAAAATCCCCGAAAAAATCTGCCTTTAATATTTTTTATATTATCTCTAGCATTTTTCTTGTTTAGTTTGTATAAAGGTTTATTTTTAAATTGGGCTTTATCAGCGCCGCCCCCCGGCAAAGAACAAACTAGCCAACAGCAAACTCTACAACCTTTCGAGCAGGTTGTCAAAGATGCCCAAAAGTTAGAGGGATTGTTTACTCTTTACCGCAATCAAGCAACTAATAAAGTTTATCTCGAAATTACACCCCAACAACTCGACAAAAAGTTCCTGTGTTTCGTGACATTGGCCTCTGGTTTGGGGGAAGGCGGCATTTTTAGCGGATTGCCGATCGGCGATTTCTTGTTTCAACTGCGGCGAGTCCAAAATAACGTGCAGTTTGTCATACCCAATATCAATTTTCGCACCAGTCCGGGCGATCCGCAAGCGGGTTCGGTGGAAAGGGCATTTAGCGAGTCTATCCTCTATTCTTTGCCGCTCAAAAGCATTCATCCCCAAAGGCAAACTCTGCTGATCGACTTAGGTGATTTGCTGATGAGCGACAAGCGCGATTTACCGGGAATAAAAGCAATTTTACCGATGATTTTGGGCGCTTCTTACTCGATCGATGAAGACAAATCTTCTTTTAAAGATGTGAAAGCGTTTCCGCTGAATGTAGAAATTGCTACTATATACGGTTTTTCCAGCGATAATGACAGTGCGGTTAACTATTTACCTTCGGTTCCCGACAGTCGGGCTTTTAACCTCCGCATTCACTACAGTTTCTCGGAAGTACCGATCAATAATGGCTACCGCCCCAGACTTGCAGACGAGCGAGTCGGCTATTTTCTCACAGCATATA
Organism: Tychonema sp. LEGE 07203; assembly: GCF_015207285.1. GTDB lineage: Bacteria > Cyanobacteriota > Cyanobacteriia > Cyanobacteriales > Microcoleaceae > Microcoleus. Next base: position 40,998 of record NZ_JADEXD010000021.1, read on the forward strand.
AAGATTTTTCTGACAAGAGCGGCCGGGAGCCTTTTGTGCGCTATATTAATCGCTGGCATTTGCAAAAGCAAATCCCAACCGCGCCGATGTCGCCTCCGGTAGCGCCGATCGTCTTTTGGATTGAAAACAATGTGCCTCTAGAATACCGAAACGCGATTCGCGACGGAATTTTGGAGTGGAACAAGGCTTTTGAAAAGGCTGGTTTTACAGAGGCAATTCAGGTAAAACAAATGCCGGACAATGCTAAATGGGACCCGGCTGATGTCCGTTACAATACTATTAGGTGGTCGAGTTCTTTTGAGTCGGATTTTGCAGGGATTGGGCCTTCTCGCACTAACCCGCTGACTGGGGAAATTTTGGATGCTGATATTTTGTTGGATGCTGATATTGTCCGGAAAATCAAACAGGATTATCGGTCTTTGGTTGAACAAAATCGCTCGCTGGCGAGGAGTTTTCAAGGGCGAAATGGCTCTAATACGAATCCTTGTCAGTTCGGAATTTATTCGCGTTATTTGAATGTTCTAGAAAATGGGGATTTGGGAAAAAGCAGCGGGGGAAATTCTCAAGGTGGAATTGCTGATGATTTGCCGACTTTGGTGGAAAGATATCAAGAGCAAAAACGAGCTCCTTTGGATCGCTTGATGTCGAGTTCGGATATGTGTTTTGGGTTGGAATCGAGCCGGCAATTTGCGATCGGGGCAATGTCGATGGATCTGCTGGAAAATGCAGCGCCTAGCGGTACGGCGATTGACAGTTACGTGAATCAATACATCCAATTTTTGACGGCCCACGAAGTCGGCCACACTCTCGGTTTGAGGCACAATTTTCACGGCAGTACGATGCTGGAACCGGAGGAGTTGAACAATACTCAAGTAACTCGCACTAAGGGTTTAACTGCGTCGGTGATGGATTACCTGCCGGTTAATTTGGCACCGCCGGGAACTGTTCAGGGCGACTATTATCCAACGATTGTAGGGCCTTATGACGATTGGGCGATCGAGTACGGTTACAAAGTTCTTGGGGGCCCCAACCCCAACAGCGATTTGCCAGCGCTGCAACAAATTGCCAGTCGCGCGGGGGAACCGCAATTAGCTTACACGCCGGATGAGGATATTGTTGATAATCTCGATCCGGCTGCTAATACTTTCGATCTCAGCGGTAATATGCTGACGTATTCGCAATGGCAAATGGATAATGCTAGGGCGATGTGGAAGCGTTTGTCCAAGCGAATTCCGGTTGGGGAAGAGGGTTATAACGAACTGCGGGTGATGTTTAATTCGGTGTTCGGATATTATACCAATCAGGTGATGAATGCTACTTTGTATGTGGGGGGACAGTCGTTTAATCGGATTCGCCCTGGAGATGCGAATGGGAAATTGCCGTTTGTGCCGATCGCACTTTCGCAGCAGCGAGAAGCTTTGGCTACATTAGATAAGTACGTTTTTGCCCCGGATGCGTTTAGTTTCGATCCGGATTTGCTGAATAAATTAGCACCTGCGCGCTGGCAGCATTGGGGAAGTCAGGCTTTGGTATTTCCTCTAGATTACCCGATCGGCGATCGAATTACTTTTTTGCAGCGGTTTGTATTGCGGCTTTTGCTGTCTCCGGTGCGCTTGGCGAGGCTGCGGGATGCCGAGTTAAAATCAGCACCGGAAACTGTTTTGAGGTTGCCGGAATTGTTCGATACTTTGTTTCATGATATTTGGAAAGAGGTTTTGCAGCCGTCCAAGAAGATGCAAATTTCAACTTTTCGGCGTTCTTTGCAGCGGGAACATTTGGCAATTTTGATGGGAATGGTGCTGCGAAAAACCAGTGCTCCTGAAGATGCGCGGACTCTGGCTTGGTACGAGTTGCGGCAGTTGCGGGAGGGTTTGAGCAAGAGTATTCGGAATTTGGATCGGAATGCGGATGCTTATACGCGGGCTCATTTGGAGGAAACGCGCGATCGAATTTCTAAGGTTTTGAATTCGCAGATTCAGTCGAATTAATTTGATAGATAGATTCTCGTCGCAGTAATCCTGTGACGATCGCCTGATTTAAGTCGGCATCAGCTTGATAGCGTACATTCACGATCGCACCTGCTGTCTTGCTGCTTTAGCTGCCATCAGTTTGTTGTACAAAGCCGGATCGCTGGTGTGTAGAGGTTGAGGCATGGCATCAAATGCGGCTTCTTCGGCGGCTAGGTAAGCGTCGATTTCAGCGCGGTTGGCTAGATAAAATGCGATCGCCCCATAAACTTGTTCCAGTGTCAGTAGCGGGAAAGACTGAACAATACTTTCGGGGGATAGTCCTTGTTGAAAAGCATAGGCGATCGAGTCAAGAGAAATCCGAGTTCCTTCAACCCAATAGGCATCGTTCCGATATTCTATGTAAGTTTTAACTGCTACAACTGGCATAATTTTTTTTAGACTCTAACTACTTCTTATTGTAGACGGAAGAACTCACAGGCAATTTAATTTTTTCTGGTGAGACGAGGGCAAAGATGGTCTAAGATAGCTTTTGCAGCCATTGATTTTAATGATAACTTGGTTGCTATGGGCGATCGCTGCTGGTTTTTAGTCCAAATTGGTGATGAAGTAATACAGTTCAGTTAAGGCTAAAAATTAAAATTGTCTAGGTTGGCTTTCGTTCATCAACCCAACCTAGACAATTTTATTTCGTTGTTAGGCATTCCGGGTATGGAATTACAAACGCTTCTGACTTACCTGTAAGGAAGTTGATAGTAAGGGCAAATAGCATCTACTTGTATTTCATAATATATCATTAATTCTCCCTCCCAAGTCATATAGAACCCATTTGATATCTATTCTGCGTAAATCTCAGAAACCAGTTTCTCTCTATATTTCTCGTCACCCAACCAAAAACTCCAAGAAACCCGGTTTCTCGCCCGCGTAAATCTCAGAAACCAGTTTCTCTCTATATTTCTCGTCACCCAACCTAAAAACTCAAAGATGTCAAATGGGTTCTATACTGAGAACCAGGAACCTCCAAAATCAAATCTGCATTCCCGTTATGACGAATGAGTTCGCCGTAATCGCGATCGAACGTCAAAATCACCCGTTGCTCATCCGCCGCACGAGCCAAAACCTCGGAATCCTCAATTCCTGGAGAATCCTCTACTGAAGCGACTTCCAGATCCGCTTGTCGTAGCAGTCGCACACTCTGTAGTGGAAAGTTTTCATTTACCAGAAACCGCATTAACTTGGCTCAGCAAAGAGTAAGCTGTCGGACATTTAAATTGTATGTTTAGGGCGGGCTCTCGTGCCCACCCCACAATAGTTTTATTGTTTTTTGACATACAGTTTAAATGTAGAACAGCTTAAAGGCGTGTAAAATACATCTTCTTTGAGGCATTCCGCCACAAAAGCAAACACTGCTTGGATAGATTCAGGATTAAGCGTTGGGTAGTTTTCTAGAACTTGTTGCTGAGTCCAACCTTCTGAAAATAGCCCTAGAATAAACTCCACTGATATTCGCGTTCCCTTAATTACAGGCTTACCAAGCATAATTTTAGGATTTGAATGAATGTATGCTTTCCAGTTCATAGCCAGTTCGCCTCTATGGAATTTTTATTAGCTTTTTTTTAACCGCAGATTAACGCAGATTGAGGCAGATATGAGAATGGCGATCGCTATTTTACCATAAACAAAACCCGCAAGATGCGGGCTTCATTTTAATAATTGCAATTTAACTCACTACTAGGACTTAGGCAGAAACCGGGTTTTTTAACGAAATAGTGCATTTGAGACTTTAATACTGGTGAAAAACCCGGTTTCTTTGGTATTTATGCGTAAGTCCTAACTACATCACAACTGCACTAATCAAAGTTTGCACATTTTGCACAACAGCAGCAGTAAAATTGTGAGTCGCGGGCAAACTATCAACCACGATGCCGGCACACAATAGCATCAGGTACAGAATAGAGTATTTGAAGAGCGATCGCGCAACAATCTTATCCTCTGGAGTCTGCAACAGCAACCAAGCCTTTTGAGCAAAAATAGCACCGAGGAAAATCGCAGTACCCGCATACACCGGGCCCGCTAAATTCAGCGGATAGACTAGCAGCAAAGTTGCAGGAAGCATCAATAAAGTGTAAATCCAAATTTGGCGGGCTGTCTCTTCGTCGCCTTCAATTACCGGCAGCATCGGTACCCCTACTCCCTCGTATTCGTCGCGAATCATCATTGCTAAAGCCCAAAAATGCGGCGGTGTCCACAGGAATATAATCCCAAATAGCAGCCACGCACCCCAACTTAAATCTCCCGTCACCGCAGCCCACCCAACTAAGGGAGGAATCGCCCCTGCAGCACCGCCGATGACGATGTTTTGGACGCTGTGGCGCTTCAGCCAGTGGGTGTAAATTAGGACGTAGAAGACTATGCCGGACATCGCTAGCAAAGCGGCTAATAAGTTGGCGACAACTGTTAGCAATGTAAAGGATATTGTCGCTAGGACGATCGCAAATATCAAAGCATCCCGCTTCTTGACACGCCCAGAAGGAATCGGCCGCCACCGGGTGCGCTCCATGATATAGTCGATGTCGCTGTCGTAGATGCAATTAATCGTATTCGCCGACGCGGAAGCCAAAGCGCCTCCGGTAATAGTTGATACCAGCAAGAGCGGGTCTACTTCTCCCTTCGCAGCCATCCACATTCCTGCTGATGTGGTAATTAACAGCAACAATATAATTCTCGGTTTTGTGAGTTGGTAGTAACTTTTCGCGACTTGCGAAAAGTTTTCGTGGAGGCGGGGACTATTGTTTGTAAGAACTTCTTGCATTGTGATTAATTGTTAGTTGTTAGTTGTCGGTTGTCATTGGTTCCTAGGGGCGGGTTTTACGCGAGATATTTGCTGTAGGTAAAACGATTAATCAACCCGCCCATCTTAGTCCGCTTGGAGTGGACTTTGTTTGTGTAGTAGCGGTTTCAACCGCCGATTAATCAACCCGCCCATTTCAAGCTGATAAAACCCGATCGCGCCACGCTAAAATGCTAAAAGCTACCAAGGTTCCCAGCAATGCTGCACCGACTGCTTGGTGGGCAACTGTCAGCGGTTCTACTTGAAGGTGCAGCCGGAAAGTTGCCAATCCCAAAACTAATTGAGCAATCAGACAAACACTCGCCCAATTTCCTAATTTTCGCAAGTTTGAATTCAGTGCTGGTTGTCGCCAAGCCATGACTGTTACTGCTAAAGTTGCTGCAGTAGCGGGTACGATGCCGGCGATGTGGCTGTTCATTACCGAACACAATTCTGACGAGCCCAAACATTGATGCAGCGCCCATCTGGAGCCGACTAACGCTCCTAGCAGGCTTTGCAGGTAAACTAACAGTGCCGCGATCGAACTCACCCATGCTAATTTGCCTGTATTGCCTGTAGCTTCGTAGGGTGTCAGCATAAAACCGATCGCCAGCAGGGCGCAAAAAAACAGTAAAGCGGTTCCCAAATGAGCGGTAACGATGTCAAATCTCAGCAGTTGGGTTACAGTCAAGCCGCCCAATACGCCTTGAAAAACTATTAGAAATACTGCCCCAGCACTGGCAAACGGCAGCCATGAAGGCAGGCGGCTGCGGTAAAACACGGAGAGTCCTAAAAGGGCGATCGCGCTTAAGCCAATTGCTGCTGCGTCCAATCGGTGAAACCACTCTAGAAATACCTGCAAATTCATCTGTGCTGCGGGTATTAATTGACCGTAGCACAGCGGCCAGTCCGGGCAAGCGAGCCCCGCATTCATCACGCGCGTGGCGCTGCCTACAGCCATCAACAGCCAGGTTGCTACCGCCATTTTCCACACTAGGCCGCGAATCACATCTTTTGGCTGCCGCTGGACTTCTGCTGCTGCGTTTAGCTTATTTAAAACTGAATTTGCCATGAAATTTACCTTAGCCTTTGCTATCGATCGAGCTTAATTAAATATTGCGGTTTTGTTTGGGCTGAGCTTAGCCGAGCTTAACACTTTTTTTCTCTGACAAGTTGTCATACTTCCTACCTTAGCGACTCTTTTATCCAATTAGTTTGTCTTTAGATATTTTTCAACTTTCCTGTTTATATTACAAAAAATTGCAGGATTTTTGCTAAACTTCAAAAAACTTTAATCTTTTACCTCGCTCCTCGATCGCTGACAACTCCCCCCCTGCCTGAGTTTTGCAGAAAAATAAAGATATAATTAAGAAAAACACAAGATGAAACAATTGTGATAGAACCAGTGGAAAAGTGTTGGCAAAAGACTAAATAGCATAAAAAATTATAAAATATCAGTTGTATCCTGCTTTCTGCCTTCTTGTTGAGCGTTTGAATAATCTAAAACCAAAAATATAACACTGTGCAGCCATGTCCCAAAAAAACGAAACCGCTGTTCTGGTATTATCGCTCCTAATTACGATCGGGCTAGCCGGCACAGGTATTTGGTGGCTGACAAGCCGCGGCGGCATAAATCTCGGAGGTTCATCACCCCAAAATCCGACAGTTTCCAAGTCCCAGACGGGCAATTCCCCGCAGTCAGAGCAAGCAATTGGGCAGCGTCTGAGTGCCGGACAAAAACTGTTGATTTCCGATCGAGCAACCACAACCAAACAAGCAGCAATACAGGCTTACGCATCTGGAAACTATAACGCAGCTATTTCCGATTTACAAGCTTCGCTCAAAACCAATCGCAACGATCCCGAAGCACTAATTTACCTCAACAACGCCCGCACCGGCGATCGAAAATCCTACACAATTGCCGCAGCGGTTCCCATTGGTACGGATATCAATGCCGCTCAAGAAATTCTGCGGGGTGTCGCTCAAGCTCAAAATGAAATCAACGAAAGCGGCGGCATTAACGGTACTCCATTAAAAGTGCTAATTGCTAACGACGACAACAACCCAGAAATTGCTTCGCAAATTGCCAGCGCTTTGGCAAATAACTCGGAAATTTTAGGAGTAATCGGACATTTTGGTTCCGACACCACCCTAGCAGCCAGCAAGATTTACCAGCAAAATCAATTAGTAGCAATTTCTCCGACAAGCACGTCAGTCCAGCTTTCAGGAATTGGCAGCGATATATTTCGGACAGTACCGAGCGATAGGTTTGCAGCTAATGCTCTTTCCCGCTATATGCTGACCAAATTGCAAAAGCAAAAAGCGGTGATATTTTTTAATTCTGCTAGCAGTTACAGCAAATCTTTAAAAGATGAATTCACGACGGCAGTTTACGGAGATGGCGGACAAATAGTATCGGAATTTGACTTGGCTAAGGGCAATTTTAATGCTGCCGAGAGTGTTAAAAGCGCGATCGCCCAAGGAGCAGAAGCGATCGTATTAGCAGCCGATACAGCCACGTTAGACAAAGCTTTGCAAGTAGTGCAAGTAAACGCCCAACGCCTGCCATTACTAGCAGGAGACAGCGTTTATACTGCTAAAACACTGCAAGTCGGCGGCGCAGCAGCCACAGGTATGGTGCTGGCTGTTCCTTGGCACATTCTCGCAGATCCGCAGTCAAACTTTCCTCAAACATCCAAACAACTTTGGGATGCAGAAGTGAGCTGGCGCACGGCTTTAGCCTACGATGCGACAAAAGCATTAATTGTCGGTTTAGAGCGCGATCCGACTCGTACCGGGATTCAAAAAGCCTTATCAGCGCCAGATTTTTCGGCAACAGGAGCATCGGGCCAGATTCGATTTTTACCTTCGGGCGATCGCAATCGAGCAGTTCAGTTAGTAACAGTTAAACCCGGAACTCGCAGCAGTTACGGTTACGATTTTGTGCCGCTACCCGCTTTGTAAATTGTATTGAAAAAGGCAGAAAATACCTATTCCAAAAATCAAAAAATCTCTTGAAATTATCGGCGTTTATCTGCGTTTATCTACCTGACATCTGCGATTGACTTATCAGTCAAAGATTTATGCCAGAAGTCTAGCCAATTGTATCTAAACTTGCGAAACCCCGATCGCCCTAACCGATCTGTTTCTCTCAAAAACAGCCCTCGGTTTCAAAGCAATTCTCAACAACAGCCACAGCGATCGCCATTCTCCGGGAGTTTCTTGCCGCTGCCACTGGCCGGGGCGACAGTACAGCATTTCTATCAAACAGCGGCGCTGACTAACACTCAGGCGATCGAAGGCAATTCGCACAGTCGGAAATTCCGCAACAGTGTACCCCGCAACATCCCGAAAACTCGACTCCAACTGAGATCGATCGCCAACCCACTCAATCTTAGCCACAGGAATAAAACATTTCTCTTCCATAATTTCCAGAGTCGCCGACTCGCAATCAATCAAAAATGCTCTCAAACTAGCCTCAGTGTCCAACTTGAGAACAGGCGGCGCTAGCCAATTTCTAGCTTTGACTGCTGTGGGAGCGATCGCTCTTATTTTACCCTGCGATAAACTTGTCTGAACGGCATATTTTGGCAACGTTTCTGCTGCGGTAAAACTCTCATTACTTTCTTTACCTTTCACCGCAAAACTCGGTCGCTTTGTCAGAGCAACTTCAGCGCCACTTTCCGAAATTACAGTAGTTATTCCCCACAAAGTTTCACCCCCCACATTCAATTGTACAACCCTCCGCAAGTTGAACCATTCATAAATATCCGGCTTAGGAATATCCACCAAAATTAGCAGCGCTATCCCCAGCATCAACAGGTTATAAACGCTCCAAATCCAGCCCAAACTCACACCTTTTAACAAATCAGCAGTTTCCGATACTGTCTGTAAGCTGCCCAAGTTTCTAACTAAATGAATGTTTAAATTGTGCCACAAACTGAATGCTGTGGCGGCGAACAAAACAATCAAAGGCCATCCCAAATTCCAGTTAAAACTAAAGCGATCGCTCGCTATTCCCTTCGGTGTCACCTGAAACCCTTTATCAAAAGGATTGAGCATGGCACTCACCACCGTTACTGCCAAAGGAATACACTGAACAAACGAGTATACATCCGAAAGCAAAGCCGATCGCGATCTGCGGTTCAGCCAAGAAAACACCGTAACTTGCACCAAATAGTAAGGTAGGAAAAAATACAGCAATTCCCGCGCATTTGTCCGCAAAGGAATTATGCCCAGAAACGAATAAGCTAAAGGCATCAACAGAAACAAAACCCTGGTTAAACTGGTAAACCAGTGCAGCAATCCTTCCAGATGAGACAGCCTTTGTACGAATCTGAGTCCGCGAATTGTTAAAGGATTGGAATTAATAAAAAATGCCTGAAGCGTACCTCGCGCCCAGCGCACCCTTTGGGTTAGATGAGCCTCTATATTTTCGGCCGCCAAACCCGCACTCAATTTTTCATCTAAATAAACTAAGCGGTAGCCGCTTGCTGAGAGCCGAATTCCGGTAAAGTAATCTTCACAGACTGAATCTGTGACAAAGCCTCCCACTGCTTGTAGGGCGCTGCGTCTCACGACAAAAGATGTACCGCAACAAATCACGCTGTCGGCGCTGTCTTTGATTATTTCAATTTGTCTGTAAAATACTTCTTCTTCCGGGGCCAGCACGTTTTCTAAACCTAAGTTGCGGGCGATGGGATCGTGGTTGTAAAAGCTTTGCGGTGTTTGAACGAGGGCGATTTCGGAATTCTGAAAAAACCCTACTGTTCTGGTTAAAAAGTTTTTAGTGGGGATAAAGTCGGCATCGAAAACTACAATTAGTTCTCCATCTGTTAAAGCTGTGGCGTGATTTATGTTTCCCGCTTTGGCGTGCAGATTATCGGGTCTGCTTATATACTCGCATCCCATTTTTTTTGCCAGCAATTTGATTTCTGGGCGCTTGGTATCGTCGAGCAAATATACTTTTTTGTGGGGATAATCTAAAGCTTGACAGCCGATGACTGTGCGCCGCAAAATAAAAATTGGTTCGTTGTAAGTTGGAATCAAAATATCGACTGTTGGGGCAAATTTTCCCTCTGTAACTGCAACGGCCATGCGATCGGCTTCCCGGCACCTATCTTTGACTCCGATCATTAAATACAGTTGAATGCTGCTGGTGAAAACCATTAACATTTCTAGGAAAAACAGCCCTAAACTAAATATACCGTTGAGGGGATCGCTTAAATTTAGGGTGGCTAGCGATCGCCACAAAACGTAGCGAATCGTTAAAGCCAAAACTATTGCAACTACCACAGCCCGCGATCGTTTCTGCGGTTGAGGCGAAATTTTCATTGCAGCTAAAGCGGCCCAGACGAGCAGGACAGTAGGCACTAACAAATACATCTTGCTCGCATCGGGGACTTGCAGCCACACAGGCGGGTTTTGCTGCCAAGTGTCGATTGTGGCAAAAATGGCGCTGACCGTGCCTTCACGGGCAAACCAGGCTCCGGCGATCGCACCTGCGAAAGCAACCGCCCCCAAAACGACTAGCGTTGCTGCTGGCATTCGCGAAATCCGCCAAAAAAAGCGGCGTTTCAAGTCTTGAAGGTCAAATCTTGAAGTTGTCATATAATGTGAAATTCCCGATCGTGCCTGCAAAAGTCAGGGTTTTCTGCTGTCGGCTGCTTAATCCCGTTGAAAATGCTGACACACCCCACTTAACTATAGTTTACATTTTTTAACATTCTGACAATTTAATGGTAATTCATCTTGCTTCTTGGTGGCAAACTGCTCGGCAAGTCCAATCCTGGCCAAGTATAGCAACAGATCCTTTAGATTGTGGGCGATCGAACAACTACAATAAAATTCGTTTGTAGTGAGGACTTTAATCCTCTGAGTTTTATGAGGAGGGAAGTTCTGATTACAAACGCCGCAGCATTCTTGAACGAATTGCGAGCTATCAGCCCGGTTTTTTCTGAGATTTCTAGTTTCTCCTGCTTTATTTTCTTCTTGAAAGTGCCTTATTCGCATCTTTGCCGTTATACCATTTTTCTTTCATATGTGCTATAGATGATATCAAATCCTCTCTTCATCGTCCTGTATTCATATCTCTATTCTCTCTCTCTGTGTCCTCTGTGTTCTCTGCGGTTAAATCACCTGACGATGCAACGGTCAACGATATGAAGTCTTAGCCCCCCCTTAATAAGGGGGGGTTGGGGGG
>NZ_JADEXD010000234.1 GCF_015207285.1 Tychonema sp. LEGE 07203
GGGTAATATCTAGCGCTACTTTATGAAATTGGTGTCAGGTACGATCGCGATATTCTGTAGCAGAGCAGCGAAATAAAAGTTAAGCTAAGAACTTGTAGGCGCTATCAGCAAAGCATTTTTTCAAAACAGGGAAACCAGTTATTCGCGAGACAAAATTAACCAGATTACTCGGAGGCTCTCGACGAGCAAAATATTTGTGTTAGATTCCCGCAAAACTCCTCTCGACCCGATCGCACTTCAGGAGGCAAAATAGTGTCAAACTTAGTTCAACGACTAGAAATAACCGCTCACCAGCAACTAGAAAAATCCCTCGGCTATCGAGGAGACAGCCGCTGGGTAGCTTGGGGGTGGGAACCGCAGATCGACCATATTATTTGCAGCGACGGCCAAAAAGTCGGCACTGGCAATAACATGGCTTGGCTGGTGTTTTTGCAGCACGATTTAGTTCAGCCTGCTGTACGAGAATACAACTTCAGCGAGGGCGATCGCTACTGGCTGCTTTTAGACAGAGAAACTAGAAATCTCTACGCCGGCGAAGCCAAAGCAGTGCAAAGTCTGCTCGAACACCCGGAAAGTTTAGCATTGTTAGCCTGTCTCGACGGCGGCAAGGGCGATCGGCAAACCAGTCAAAATTGGCAGCAAACAATCTCTCAACTCACAGAAAAACCATTTGTTCGCCACTTAACAAACGCCGTTCCTTTCGGAATGGCCGCCGCTTTAATAGGTGCTTTAGGAGTCGGAACCGGATTGTGGGTAGCGCCGGCGGTGCAGCAGAAACTAACCGAAAAAACAGCTTTCACTTCTCCAATTAGTTCTGGCGCAAACTGCGGGATTGGCGGTTCCGACGATTTTTCCGCTTATGTCGGTTCCTCAAGCAAAAAGAAAGAACTGCACTTAATCGGCGTTTACGAAGCTAATGCCGACCACGGGAACCGAGATTTATCGAAAAGTGCGATAGCCATCAAAGTAGAACCGCGAAACAAGCCAATAATTCTCGCCCTTTCAGCCTACGAACCGGTGCAGTGGAACATTACTGCAGAACCGGGCGCAGTTATCGAAAAAATCATTATCAACGGATACCACAACCAAACAGTTTCCGGCGTTTCAGGAATTCCAATTGAAGAGAACACCTACGAAAAAACCGGAGAGTCTCTCGGCGACTTTACCTACAAGTGGGGTGCTACCGCTGAAAGTAGAAATACATCTTCCCTCGTAACTAAATTGGAACAAAAAAGCCGCACCAGTTTAACTTCCTTTCAAGGATGCTACAGAGGTAAGAACTTTACGATTCAGTAAGACTTTCCGCGTCTAATTCGGCAATTACTCGATCGAGCGTTTTGTTTTGACTCCGATCTTTCTTTGGCTTCGGAGGGCGGGTTGCTAGTTCGGCCTCAAGTTCATCCATTGTCAGGATAGGCAAATCAAATGCCTGTTTAAACGCTTTGATGTCTTGAAGTAAATCTTGGGCCGTTTCGCCTGTAGGCATCGCAGGCTCTTTCTGATAACCTATCAGCGTCTTGGATCGTTCGTAATACACGATTCGGATACAATAACCGTCTCGATCGTGAAATACGCGATAAGTCCATAACATAGTCAATAAGGCTTTCAGGGGCGGGCAGGATGCCCACCCCACAATAAAATACACTCTTTGTGGAACAGGCATCTTGCCTGTTCATGAAAATGATGAAAGATGAAAGATTGACCTACTTATTGAGTTTTTCACCAATCCGTTGATGTTAATTCAATGGTGTACATTTTGAACTATTATTTGACAAGCTTGTGTAATGACTGTATCATAGGCTATTAACTTTAATTTTTGATTCCCGACAATAACAATGCTAACAAACTTAAGATGAAATACTGGTACGAAACCCTCGCTGTAGCGCAGAGAATTTTAAGAGAATTAGGAAGGCGAAAACGCAGTTTAATTTTTTGGGCGATTTTTCCGATTTCAATCTTGGTAATTAACGCCTTAATTTTAGCAGAACGCGCGCAACTGACAACAGCAAAAGCCTTTGAAAATGCAGCACCGGCAAGCTTAGTCGGAGCCGCCTTATTTTTTAGCTGTCTCGGCGGCAGCGTCGCCACAGTCGTAGCAGAGCGAGAACAACATACACTCAAACGATTATTTATTTCTCCCCTGAGCGGCACATCCTACTTTCTAGGGATTTTCCTAGCGCACAGTTGCATCGGCATCGGTCAAGTAATTATAGTATACACCATCGCCAGTTTTTTAGGAGCACAATTCCAAGGCTCTATTTTATTAGGAATTGCGATAATTATCCTCAGCATTATATCTTATGTCGGAGTCGGCTTCATTCTCGGCACCCAATTCGCGCGGCGCACAGAAGATGTCAACTCCTTAGTAGCAGCTTTCGGCGTTCCCTTATTAATATTAGGAGGAGCATTCCTACCAACAGCGCTGTTTCCCAAAAACCTGCTCGAACTTGCCAAATACAATCCAATTTATCACATGAACGAAGCACTAATCCAAGTTTGGGCAAACGGCAAAAACTTTAATGAAATCTCCCAACACTTCTGGTTTTTATTCATATTTTCTCTAGCCATGATAGCAGGTGGATGGCTTTCTTACCGCAGAATGTTGAGAGTAGAAAAAAGACTGTAAAACCATCTCGCTCTTTTCTTCCTCTGCGCCCTCTGCGCCCTCTGCGGTAAAAAAACTCCAACAATCCAACTCATACTATACAAAAAACCACGGAGAATTCAAACAGTGCTGCAAATAGAAAAACTCAATAAATCCTACGGCCAACGCTCAGTGCTGCGAGATTTAACACTCCACATACAAGCCGGAGAAATCTACGGATTGCTCGGACAAAACGGAGCCGGCAAAACCACAACCATCAATATTTTATGCAATCTGCTAAACGCTGACAGCGGCAAAATTTCCATCAACGGCGAACCAGTTTCTGAAACTACCAAACAGTTAATCGGTGTAGCGCCCCAAGAAAACTTGCTTTACAAAAGCCTGAGCTGCGAAGAAAACCTCAATTTTTTTGCTCAAATTTATGGTATGGAGCGCAAACAGAGGAACTATCAAGTAGAACAATGTTTGAAAGCCGTAAATTTGACAGATAGAGCGAAAAGTCCCGTCGAAACTTTGAGCGGGGGAATGCAGCGCCGATTGAACATCGCCGTAGCATTGGTGCACCAACCCAAATTAGTAATTTTAGACGAACCGACAACGGGTTTGGATATTGAGGCGCGCTACGAAATTTGGGAGTTAATTCAGCAATTGCAATCCCAAGGAATTACCACTTTGCTGACTACTCATTTATTGGATGAAGCTGAACGTCTGTGTCAAAAAATAGGGATTTTGAAAAATGGCAGTATTGTCGCCGAAGGCAGTTTGGAGGAGTTGCAAAAACTGATTCCAGCCCGAGAGATTATTGTTGTCAAGACTCAACAAGAAGCTGAAGTCATCGCCCGCGCTCAAAAATACAATTTCATTCCCCGGCGTTATGGCAGCGATTTAGCTTTTTGGCTGCCGGAAGCTTTAGAATTAAAAGAGATTATTTTGCGGTTCGACGGGATTTCTATTGATTCAATCGCGCGGTATCCGGTGCGGTTAGAACATATTTATGTCGAGGTGACAAAACAAACTCTATCTTAATCCGCGTTCATCCGCGTCCATCCGCCCGCATCAGCGGTTTACAATTCCAAGGTAATTAACTTAGCAATTTCATCAGTTTGAAAACCCAAAGCCATCGGCTTTTGCACCCCCGGAATCACCTGGACATCATACAGTTCTGTGACAATTCCTTCAAACCGCAACCAATGAACGATCGCCCCAGTCGTCAAATCGATCGCCATCATACCGCAACGAGCCTCAGCATCCTTAGCTACCAACAAATCATCCAATTCCAAACCGCTAAAAGTATTGTTACCGCCCCTCGGTTTCGACAAGCCAACAATCGCCTTACGGCGGGGAAGATACCGATACTCTCCTGGGCGGAAAAGGTGATGATATTCTTTACGGAGAATTGAGCAATGATAGTTTGATTGGCAGTCCAATTCGCTGACAGCGACTAACCTCATGCTGGTTTCGGGAAGAATGAAAAGTGCGTGAACCGAAGGTTGACGCACTTCTACCAATTTTGAAAAATCCAGCAAAAAATTAACGACTATTCGTACTTGCGGCCGCGCCACTGAGTAGGCTGATTTAACGCAGAAATCAGAATTCGCAAAAACGCCAGCGGATCGGCTAAAGGTGACAGCCAAAACAGCCATTTACCAGAGGCCCCAGTTGTATCGTAACTCGGAGCGATCGCCAAACACAAAGCCGATCGCACCGCCACCAAAAATACATTCAACCCCCACAGCCAAAACTGCGGAAACGCGCCCACAGCAGGCACTGAACCAGACAACAAATACCACAGGACGATCGGCACCGGCAAACCTTGAACCGCCAGCAACAGCCACAAATCGCCCCAAATTTGAGCCCTTGAAGCAGCATCTTTCAAATCGAGCGATCGCCCCCACTCATTCCAAGTCTCGATCGCCCCCTCATACATCCGCACCTGCAACACCTTCGCCCCATCCAAAAAACCCACCTTAAAGCCCTTAGCAGCCGCATAGCGAGCCAGAGTCACATCATCGCAAAAAGAACCTTTTGCCACCTCGTAGCCCCCTAACGCCACCAAAACCTCGCGCTTGCAGAGGAAACACTGACCGTTTGCCATCACCCGTTCCGGCACATCCCCGCCAGTCCCCGTCGGCCCGAACCGATAAACCAAAGTCATTAACAAAGCAGGCTGCAGCCACAACTCCCCCGGATACTTGAGGATAAACTGCGGAGAGAGCGAAATCAAATCGTAATTTCCAGCTTTCGCCGTTTTGAGCAAACTCGCGATCGAACCCGGATGCGGCACAGTATCGGCATCTATCCCCAAAATCCACTCGCACTTCTGGGAACTTGCCAAAAAACCCCAATTCAGCGCCCAGGGCCGCCCCACCCAGCCCGCCGGCAGCGGATCGTCGTTAATCAAGCGAAACCGGGGGTCTTTTTGGGCCGCAGCTTTGACTAAATCTCCGGTGCCGTCTACCGAATAGCTGTCAACCACAATAACTTCGCGGAGTTCGTAACTTTGGCGAGTTAATCCTTCCAAACAAGGCGAAATTCGATCGGCCTCGTTCAAAGTCGGGACAACTACTGTACAAGCCCCTAACAAGTCCAGCGTCGGCGAATCCGGTTCCAGGGGCGGGATGCGCGACGGGCCTTTAATTAACCGCGACATTAAAATAGCTGCAGCGGGTAATTGCAGCAGCAAAAGTGCGACAGGGATGATGCTTGTCAGCAGTTGGGGGAAGAGGTGAGGGGCGATCGGGGAAACCATACAATTGAATAATTGGGATTGACTTACTGGATATGGGTTGGGAGCTTATTTACAGTTCATTTTTTTTTAGTAACTGGTATCTATTAAAAAAAAAATATTAAATTTTTGCCTCAAACATATTACATGGAATTGGGCATGAAAAAATCGCCACTGAAAAACCCGGCTTTGGAGAAACCGGGTTTTAAAATTTGCTCAAAATTTCGTGTAAAATTTTGCCAAATCAGCCGCGATTGCGTGCGGGCCGCTTACTTACGCAAAGCACCGACGCGCTGAGAAGGAATTTCAGCTTTGAGAGCAGATTCCAAAGACGGAATTGCTTCTGTTATGTCATCTGCTGCGGGTTTAGCGATCCAGCACAAGACGATCGCCGGAACTACGCCCAGAAGCACAGCTAAGGATGTCGGAAACCAAAACCGAGAATCCAAGGAAGTTACAGTGATAATTGCTCCGAAAGCAAAGTTTACCAAATAAACAATTAAGGGCAAACCCAATTCCGATCGATCTAATTTAATCGACGTTTTTCTCCACAAGAAAGCTGCTACTGACATAAATAGCGCTCCCGTACCCATCCAGCCCGCCAAATTGCGGTAAGGCATCCCGAAGAAAGCTCCAAGTTCCTCAAACTCCCAAAAAGGTACTGAAGTTTGACTCATCGCCGGATCTAGTACAAAATCCCAAGCTGTCAGCAGCACAGCACCAAGGGCGATCGCCCCGATTTGGCGCACCCAGTTGAGTTGGCCTTTGCCGCCACCAACTCCAGCCCGAGCAATGATATAAGAAACCAGTCCCAGATAAAACCACGACAGCGGAATTGTAAACGGAACTAGCCCTGCAATTTTGTAACCCAAACCGCTCAAGTAGTGGTAGTTTCCAAAGGGAAAACCCGTACTCGTCCCCAACAACTCGCTACCTAAGGACAAAAACACAGAAGGCACCAAAAATGCCAGAGTTGCACCCAGCCCTAACGTCCGATAGGCATAGATAGCAACCGCTGCTGTACCAAAAATGATATAAACTACTCCACCCCCAGCCATCCCCCATTGGAACAGAGTTTGCCCTGCAGGCGGTAAATTTATCACCAATTCGGGACGGGGTAAAATTAGCAGCAATCCTGCCAATCCAAAAGCCATTGAGAAGACGTGGGCTATCAGGCAAAAGCGCTCAGCAATCAAAAGTTGCTTCATGGGACTCCTCGAAAAAATATTAGATGCGGAAAGCACTTCCTAACAGTTTACAATTTTTAACAAAAAATCAAGCATTTAAGTTAGTTATCAGTTAACTGTTAACTGTTAACTGTTGACGGTTGGCAGTTGGCAGTAGGCAGCTAACTGCCCCATACCCCATGCCCCATGCC
>NZ_JADEXD010000022.1 GCF_015207285.1 Tychonema sp. LEGE 07203
CATCTCTAGTAGTTTTGGGGCTGTTAATTAATATCGAGCGCACTCATAGTTTAGCTCGTCAGCAGGGTTTTGACATCACTGTTAGTGGTTGGCAGTATGGCTAATTGAGAATGGTGCAAGATCTCAGTTTCAACAAACTTATTAAATAGAACAGCCCCGGGGCACAGGAGAACGGTGCATGAATTCTCAATCAAATCCTAAGCTAAAAATTCTGGTCGTGGATGACGAACCGGATAACCTCGACTTGCTTTACCGCACCTTCCATCGAGACTATAAAGTGCTCAGGGCCGAATCTGGTCCCGCCGCCCTCGAAATTTTGACAAAAGAGGGAGAAGTTGCTGTGATTATCTCCGATCAGCGAATGCCAAAAATGAGCGGTACGGAGTTTCTCAGCCTGACGGCGGCTCAATACCCCGATGTGATCCGAATTATTTTAACTGGCTATACGGATGTTGAAGATTTAGTGGAAGCGATTAATGCTGGCAAAGTATTCAAATACGTTACCAAGCCTTGGGATGCTGAAGAACTCAAAATTATTGTTACTCAAGCTGTTGAGACTCACAATATCCTGAAAGCGCGCACCAATGAACTGCGCCGGGCTCTCTCGCAAGAATCGCTGCTTTATGCCGTTACTAATACTATCCGATCGGCTCCCAATTACCAGCAAATGCTGCAAAGAATTGTGGAAACCGTCGGGCAGATGTTTGAGGTGAGTTGCTGTCTGCTGCGACCTTTCCAAGACGGCCTGGTGGCGGATGAACTGTTCGTTTACCGTTCGCCGGAAGCCGGATTTGGAGATGGTTCTGGAGTTTCGCCGGATTGGCTGCCGGATTTGGTTTGGGAAACTCTGGATGTGGAGGTGATTCAAGATGCCCAAACTGACGAGAAAGTTTTAAACTGGGACAATCAGCAGCGACAGCAGGCTTACCAAGCTGCCAATATTCGATCGAGCTTAATCGTACCGCTGTTTTACCAAATGGAACTGATGGCAGTCTTGGCGCTGCACCAGTTCGATCGACCGCGCCAATGGCAAGACCACGAGGTACAGTTGGTAATTACCGTGGCCGACCAAGCGGCTTTGGCGCTTTCTCAAGCCAGGGCTTACGAACAGGTGCGGGCGCTGGCCAAGCGCGAGGCCTTAGTCAATACTATTACTACGGCAATTCGATCGAGCCTCGACCCCCAAAATATTTTTGCAGCCATTACTCAACAACTCGGTCAAGCTTTGCAAGTTGACGGCTGCGCCCTATCTCTGTGGACAGATGATGATGAATATGTCCAGTGCGTGGGGCTCTACGACACAACTAGGAATACCGTCGCTGTAGAACAGAGTTTTAACAATCCAGAGGTAGCTGGCAATTCTCCTGCGCCGGGGACGGATTCTGCTACTGCTGGGAACTCTGACGGCTGGATTGTTACCCATCCTTCCCTGCCGCAGTCTTTGGTGCCGATTCGGGGCAATCCGGTGCTGCTGCAAGTTATGGTATCAAAAAAGCCGGTGGCAATCGAAGACCTCTACGAACGCCCCGATTTAAATGTTACAGAACTGCAAGTTCGATCGCCAGCCCGCGCCCTGTTAGTAGTTCCCTTGCTCTCGGAAGGCAAAATCATCGGCAGCATTTCCCTCCGCCAAAATGACACCACCCGCCGCTGGAACCTCTCAGATATTGACCTGGCTCAAATAGTGGCAACTCAAGCGGCTCTAGCCGTCCAGCAGTCGCGCCTCTACCAGACTACCAGACAGCAAGCAGAAAGACTCCTGGAAGCCGATCGGCTCAAAACCGAGTTTTTCCAAAATATCTCCCACGAATTCCGCACGCCTCTAACACTAACCATCGGCCCTTTGGAATCAGCTTGCGGCCGCAAAGAAGACTTACCCTACGAACAAGCGGTAATCGCTTTGCGTAACTCCCGCCGCCTCCTGCGTTTGGTAAATCAACTGCTGGACTTGCAGCGGCTCGATGCCGGACGGATGCAGCCGAGTTTTCGCCCCTGCGATTTAGTCAGTTTCTGTTACTCTACCGCAGAGTCCTTCCGCTCCTACTGCGACAAAAAAGGACTGCAATTAATTACCCAACTGCAAGAATGTCCTTTACTTTATTTGGATATTGAAAGATTTGACAAAGTGATTTACAACTTGCTATCAAATGCTGTCAAATTTACCCCAGAAGGCGGAACAATCACCCTGACAGTTGAACCCGCAGGCGCTCACTGCTTGCTGCAAGTAAAAGACACCGGTATCGGCATTCGCACCGAACAAATTCCCTATTTGTTCGAGCGCTTTCGCCAAGCCGAAGGTTCTGCCAGCCGTTCCTACGAAGGCAGCGGCTTGGGTTTGGCGCTTGTCAAGGAATTAGTCGAACTCCACGGCGGTCAAATTGCCGTTGAGTCAGTTTACGGCGAAGGCACTACTTTTACTGTTTGGCTGCACTTCGGTTCTACTCACTTGCCACCGGAACAGGTACTAGAAATACCAGCAGAGTTTCATTCATCCAAAGCAGCGGTGGAACTGGCAGATGTGGAAGCAGATTTGTCTGATGCTGAATTTGCCAATGATAGTTTGGAGGCGATCCAACCGATAAATTCAGAAACAGTAGCAGGCACTGTTTTGGTAGTTGACGACAATCCCGATTTGCGCTTTTACGTGTCGGAAATTCTGCGAGATTCCGGGTTTGCAGTTTTGCTAGCTCGCAACGGAGAAGAAGGATTTGCTGTGGCAAAAAATCGCCGCCCAGATTTAATTGTCACTGATTTGATGATGCCTTTAATATCGGGTTTGGATTTAATTCGGATGATTCGACAAGATGACGAATTGAAGGGAACTCCGGTAATTCTACTGACGGCGAAAGCTGACGAAGATACTCGGATTGAAGGAGTAGAACGGGGTGCTGATGCTTATTTGTCCAAGCCTTTTAACGATCGCGAATTGTTGGCAGAAGTGCGGAATTTAATTGCTCTCAAACAAAACGAGCGCCGAGTGCAGCAGTTGAACAGTTATTTAACTGAGTCGGTGCTGCGCCGATTTTTGCCGCCTTCGATGGTGAAGGCGGCTGCGGCGGGAGATTTGGCGCTGGATTTGCGCCCGGAACCGCGTTTGATTACTATTTTGTTTAGCGATATTGTCGGTTTTACTGAGATGGCAAATACGCTGCGATCGCGCCGGGTTGCTGAGCTGTTGAATGAATATTTGGCGGCAATGACTAAGGCTATTTTTGACAGTGGGGGTACGGTGGACAAGTTTGTTGGAGATGCGGTAATGGCTCTGTTTGGCGCGCCGGAGGAACTAACTCCTAACGAGCAAGTACGCCGCGCTGTGACTGCTGCAAAACAAATGCTGCGAGCTCTCAACGAGCTTAACGAGCGCTGGTTGCAGCAGGGAATTGTCGGGGAAAATGGGATGCCTGCGGTGCGGTTTCGCTGCGGAATTCACCAGGGTACTGCGGTGGTGGGGATGTTTGGCGGCCCTGACAGATCGGACTATACTGCGATCGGGCCGAGCGTGAATATTGCCGCCCGCTTGCAAGAGGTGGCGGAACCAAACACTGTGCTGATTTCGGCGGCGGTTGCAGATTATGTTGAGGAAGATCGGATTGTTAAATATAAGCCGCTGAAACTCAAGGGAATTGATGAAACTGTCTTGACTTTTGTGCTGAATTGTGATTAGTTATATCAATTCCGGTTTCACCGTCAGGTGATGTTGACTGTTGACTGTTGACTGTTGACTGTTAACTGTTAAGAGGGCCCGCCCGCACCATCCACCGCCCCTACTGACTGTTGACTGTTGACTGTTGACTGTTGACTGTTGACTGTTGACTGTTGACTGTTGACTGTTGACTGTTGAGTGTTAACTGTTAACTGTTAACTGTTTGAATAATACCGATGCAACCGGAAACGATATTATTGGTTGTTTGTGATTGGTTCTTTGTGATTGGTTATTAGTTTTTTGCTGCCAATTTCCATGTCCAATTCTTTTCTGTTTTTTTGCCCAATTCCAAATGCTTTTAGACCCAATGACTAATGACTGATGACTGATGACTAATGACTAATGACTAATTAAAATATTTTTAAAGTGACAAAAACTATTCAGAATAAACCCTCTAAATATCCCTTCGACGGTTTATCTTTGGACGATCGCAATCCCGACTTCATTCAACTTTTGCTGCCACTGTGGGAATGGCTGTACCGCTACTATTTTCGCGTACAAAGCGACGGCTGGCACCACGTCCCCGCACGCGGAAAAATGCTCGTTGTCGGCTCTCACAACGGAGGAATCGCCGCTCCTGATATGTTTATGTTCCTATACGAATGGTTCCACAGGTACGGCACTCAACGCTTGGCCTACGGATTGATGCACCCGACGGTTTGGCAGGTTTCTCCCGATATTGCTAGCATGGCGGTGCAGTGCGGTGCCCTGAAGGCGAATCCGAAAATGGCGATCGCAGCTTTGCGCAAAAATGCCCCGGTTCTCGTCTATCCGGGCGGCGCGGAAGATACTTTTCGCCCCTATCACTTGCGTAATAAAATCTACTTTGCCGGACGCAAGGGATTTATTAAATTAGCATTGCGAGAAGAGGTGCCAATTGTACCAATTATATCCCACGGTGCCCACGATACTTTAATAGTTTTGGCGGATTTGTACGAACAAGCAAAGCAATTGCATGAATTGGGGATGCCGTGGTTGTTTGGCATCGATCCGGTGGTGTTTCCGGTGTATTTGGGATTGCCTTGGGGACTGAGTATTGGGCCTTTGCCAAACTTGCCTTTTCCCGTGCAAATTCGGACTCGCGTGTGCGAACCTATCGTATTTGAGAAGTACGGAAAGGAGGCGGCGGGCGATCGCGATTATGTTGATGCTTGTTTCGATTTAGTTACAACTCAAATGCAATTACAATTAGATTGTTTGGTGGGCAATTGAGAATTACAAAATTCTATAGCTTATGTCAACTTCTAAGCTGTCGGACAAATAAACATTGTATGTTCAGGGCGGGCAGGATTCCCAACCCCTACTCCCCACAAGAAGGGGATTTTTTTTGACATTTAATTTAAATGTCGCAACAGCTTAGCCGACCTAAGATAGAGTTAAATAAACGCAGATAAATTTAGATTTGTCTGCGCTTATCTTGCTTCACAGGCGGTTTTGATTGGGAATACTAAAATCGAGTCAACTCTCAACAGTCATTGGTCAACAGTCATTGGTCAACAGTCATTGGTCATTAGTTATTGGTTATTGGTTATTGGTTACTGGCTACGAATTCCCAATTTCCCATTCTCAATCCCCAATAACAACTAACAAATAACAAATAACAGCTAACAGTTAACAGTCAAAAGTCATCAGTCAACAGTCAACAGTCAACAATCCTGAATTATGAAATAAAATTGTCAAACGAAAGCAGATTTCTATAAAATTTTTCTATTACAGGGTACTCTACATTGATGAATTACACCCCATAAATGCGTTTATTTGCAGTTTTTGCCGGACAATTGGTAGGTGTTCAATAAACCAAGTATCGGGAGCATCTGATATTTGTAAAAACACTTGTTCTGACTACTGACTTCTGGCTCTTGACTTTTTCCTTTTTGCTGCATCTTTATTGACACAGCACAAATAGTGATAAATTGACAATCGGCCGCAGACATATTTTGACAATTCCAACTGTAGGGGGATGCGATCGCTCGTCAATAAGGCGATGCTTGCCATTGGGGGCAAGAATGTAAAACTATAAATTAGTCAACTCGCGCCAAACGATCGCGCGCACACACTCTCGAACGAGGCATATACTATGTATCAAAATTTGCCAATAAATCCACAAATGTATAACACCGGGTTCTGGCTGGCCCAAGTGCTAGTAGAACCGACTACAACCACTACCACAGTAGAAGATGCGGCACTCCTATATTCCGGGCCCCAATTTTTTATCGCCCTAATCGCTGGAGTCGTTCTAGCCTGCGCTTTCCAACTGTTGCTGACGAATTTATCGGTAGCTGCAGGCCTTTCCTACATCGGCGGACAATCTCACGATGACGGACACCAGTCAGATAGCAGCGGCCCGCCAGTGCGCCACATCGGCAGCAAAGTCGGCACTTGGACGCTAATCACTGTCACCGTCGCCCTATTCTTCGCTTGCTTGCTCGCAGTTAAGCTGAGCTTGATTAGTAATCCGATTTTGGGTGCGATCGTCGGTTTAGTTGTCTGGGCTGCCTATTTCTCACTTCTCGTCTGGGTGAGCTCCACCACCGTCGGTTCCCTGATCGGTTCCGTCGTCAACACCGCGACATCCGGCGTTCAAGCTATTTTTGGCACCGCAGCAGCAGCCCTGGGCGCGAAAGCAGCCAGCAACCAAGTAGTGGCCACAGCCAAAGCAGCAGCAGCCGCAGTGGGACACGAACTCGGTAGCGCGATCGACCCCATCAGCTTGCGGGAAAACGTCGAAGACTACATCCAAGCCCTCAAACCGCCGGAATTAGACATCAAAGCGATGCGCGGCGAGTTTGAAAAGCTGCTTAACGATCCGCAACTCAAGACGATTGCTGGGGAAAATTTGCCGAATCTCGATCGCCAAACTCTTGTGGATTTAGTAAGCTCGCGATCGGACTTGTCAAAGCGCGACGTAAACCGGATTGTAGACCAACTTCAAGATGCTTGGAAACAGGTAGGAAAACAAGAGTCCAAATCAGACGGCATCGCCCAATTGGTAGACTATCTCAAATCTGCTAAATCGGGAGATTTGATCTCAGATCAATTGGGAAGTAGGGTAGAACAAGCCCTCAGCAATCTGGGCGGTCAAAATTCCGACCAAAGCCCCACCATGATGTCCCAAGCCAGGACAATGGCAATTAATGCTTTAATGGGAATAGTTTTGGGTCGGACGGATATTTCCGATTTCGATGTGGAAAAAGTAGTCGGTCAGCTCAAAACAGCTAAAGATAAAGTTAGCGCCCAAGCTGATAAAGTTACCGCTCAAGTCAAGGGCGAACCCGAAACTTACAGCCCAATCCGCGCCGATGTAGAAAACTACTTGCTCAACACTTATTCGTGGCAGATGAACCCGCAAGCGATCGAGCGCGAATTTCGAGACGTGCTCTACGATCCTACGGCAGATCCGGGAACTGTGCGCCGCGAATTAGAAAAACTCAAACAGTCTAATTTTGCCGAAACTCTGGCCAGTAGAGGGGTTTTTACCCAAGACAAAATTAAAGAAATTTCCCAGGAGTTAGAAGGAATAAGACGGCGAGTTTTAGAAACCGTTATCTTTGCCGAGGAGCAAGAAAAAGCTCGCGATTTGCAGTGGCGGGTGGAAACTTATTTGAAGCTGACGCCGAAAGAAGAGCTGACAGCAGCAGGTATCGGGAGCGATTTCAAGAAAATATTAGAGGATTCCGATGCAAGTTACGAACAATTGCGCGATCGGCTTTCTCCTTACACCCGCGACAGTTTCGTGCAAATTCTCAGAGGCCGCGAAAACTTCGGCTTCCAGGAAGTAGAACAAATTGTCAACGAGTTGGAAAGGACGCGAGATGTCGTTTTAGCAGATGCTAAAGGTCTGCAAGAAGCGGCGCAAGTCCGGTTAGACAATCAGTGGCAAAAAGTACAAGAATACTTGAAGTCTACGGGCAAATCAGAACTCAATCCCGAAGGCATCAAGCGCGATTTTAAAACGCTGCTCGACAACCCGGAAGCGGGAATGTGGACCCTCAGAGCTAGAGCTTCTAGGTTCGATCGCGATACTTTGGTAAAATTGCTTTCTCAGCGGAAAGACCTCAGCGAAAACCAAGTAAACGAGCTTCTTGACAGCGCTGAAGAAAATTGGCACAGCGCACTCCACGCGCCACAAAAGTTGGCCCAAAAAGCTAAGGATCAATACGACGAAACTACCACCGCCCTGGCAGATTACCTCCGCAATACTGGCAAGTCAGAACTCAATCCTGAAGGGATTCAGCGGGATTTGACAAAACTGATGGAAAATCCCAAGGAAGGGGCTTTAGCGCTGCGAGGACGCTTGTCTCAGGTCGATCGCGATACTTTGGTAAAACTGCTTTCTCAGAGACAAGATTTGACCGAGGAACAAGTCAATCAAGTTATCGACCAAGTTCAGGAAACTCTCGGCTCGATCGCGAAAGCGCCGCGCCGTTTGGCAAAGCGGGTGGAAAGCCAAGTGCTCGATTTTCAGAGCGTTTTAGAGGATTATTTACGCAATACGGGCAAGGATGAATTAAATCCCGAAGCCATCAAGCGCGACTTCCAACTGCTGCTGCACGATCCAAAAGTCGGCGCTTACAGTTTGGGCGAACGTCTGTCGCACATCGATCGAGAGACTATGGTTTCTCTGCTGTCTCAGCGGCCGGATATTTCTGAAGCAGAGGCTGCTCGCATTGTGGATGGAATTTTGTCGGTGCGCGACGAGTTTGCACTACAAATCCAGAAAATTCAGGATCGCATTCAGTCGGTAATTGACGGGATTCTCGGAAAAGTTCGGGATTACCTCAATTCACTCGATCGCCCTGAACTAAATTATGAAGGGATTACGCGGGAAGTGCGCCAATTATTTGACGATCCGCAAGCCGGATTTGATGCTTTGCGCGATCGGCTAGGTCATTTCAACCGCGATACTTTAGTAGCACTAATGAGTTCCCGCGAGGACATTTCCGAAGCTGATGCTAACCGCTTAATAGACCAAATTGAAGTCACCCGCAATAGAGTGTTGCAAAGAGCAGAACGCTTGCAGCAAGAAGCCCAACTTCGCCTTGAAAGCATCAAAGTGCAAGCCGAAAAACAAGCCGAAGAAACTCGGAAAGCAGCAGAAGTTGCTTCTTGGTGGCTGTTTTTCACTGCTCTTAGCTCGGCCGTAGCAGCAGCCGGTGCCGGTGCTTTAGCTGTCATCCGGTAAAAAAGAGTCAGTGCGATCGCGCGCTAGCAGATAGTGCCTGATGTGAGTTATTTGCTGACATCAGGCACTAATGCGATCGATCGTATAGCCGAGTCTCAGTAACATGATGTGCCCTTGAGGTATATAGGGCATAGGGCATACTTCACTTTCTTAATAACCGCTATACTCCATGTAGATGCAGTACAAAGAAACCGGGTTTTTAAGAGCAAATCATATCAATTTCGGTTCCACTCAGACATGATGTTGACTGATGACTGTTGACTGTGAATCGAACAACTGAAAATTGCGCCGAGATAGGTGGCGACTTGTAAAAAGTATTCATGAATTGCCCTCTAATTTATCATTGCTCGATGCTTCCCTAACAAATATCCTGGACGTAGAACCCATTTGCGGGCCAAACTCGACGGGGTGCCAGTCCGCTGTCAACCCAATATTTGTTAGCTATATTAATAGTTAGCGCCCTCAACCCAGCACGCCTATCCCAACTTAACACCCCCCTGCGCTGCATCAATCTCAGACGCGAACAGTCAAGAAGGTAATTAAAGATGTGAAAATACTACACTGATGTGGGGGCGACATACCGGATATCTTGGAAATACCAAGGACTTTTGCCAGTGGGCCCACAACAGTCAAAATATGCAGGCCCTGTCGAGCCAATGCTAAACAACCTACGTCTCAAATCTCCCCAGGCTAGTTGCCTAGTAGCACTGTGAGGGGGGCGACGCCATGCAACTCCGAAAAAAAACACTATTAATTATCGGTGCAGCTCTAATCAGCCTGATTCTGGTTCTCTATGCCACTGCATCAACTATTTTGCTGCACGATTTTCAAAACCTTGAGGCCCAGTACGTCCGCCAGGATGTGGCGCGGGCTTTGGACGCCCTAGATGACGACTTGTCGAATTTAGACACTAGCGCCCAAGACTACGCCGAGTGGGACGATACTTACTCTTATGTCGATACACGAAACGAGGCTTTTGTCAAGTCAAATTTCGTCGATTCGACATTTACTTCCTTGAGACTAAACTTGTTGCTGCTGCTGGACTCCAGCGGTCAGACGATTTTTAGCAAAGGTTTCGACCTGAAGTCCCAAACCGAAGTGCCGATTCCCGAAAGCTTGAAACAGCAATTGATTGAGGCGTTGCTAGAACCCTCGACACCCCAGGGCGATCGCCCCGCCGCTCAAACAGGCGTCCTCACCCTGCCCTTCGCGAGGCTGCTGATTGCCTCAAAGCCCATCTTGAACAGCAACGCTCAAGGCCCGCCGCGGGGGACGCTGATCTTGGGACGCTACCTCGACAGCAACGAAATCGGTTTGCTTTCGGAACTGACTCACCTGTCAGTGGATTTTAGGTTGCCGAGTTTAGATTTTAAAGTTGGAGCTGCTAACTACTCCAAACCGGGCGCTAAGCCGATCGCCCGATCGAGCCAAGAGTTGGAAAATCTCAAACTCAAAATTTCCAACCTCAAATCAGTAGAAATTTTAGTCGAACCAGTCAGCGACAACCTAGTCGCAGGATACGCCTTGATTCGAGACATCCGAGGCAACCTGGCTCTACTGCTGCGAGTAGAAGCAGACCGGATCATCTACCGCCAAGGTCAGGCTACCTTGGATCTGTTTACCTTATCAATACTGGCAGTAGGTTTAGTATTTAGCGCGATCGCCCTGCTGTTGCTAGAAAACTTAGTGTTGGCGAGATTGGCCGACTTAAGCACCAGCGTCAGCAACATCGCAGCCAACGGCGATCCAGACTTGCGCGTTCACATGAGCGGAACAGATGAACTCGCAAGCTTGGCTTGCGCCATCAACCGAATGGTAGAAGCCTTGGGCAATTCTCAAGTCGAACGCGAGGAGAGCGAAGACCGCTATCGGTTGATGGCCGAAAACTCAACCGACATGATTACCAGACACAGCCCCGAAGGCGTGTTTCTGTACGTGTCGCCCGCCAGCCAGGCTTTGCTGGGATACGAACCATCAGAACTCGTCGGCGCGATCCCCAACGATTATTTTCACCCCGACGATTTAGAAACCATCGCCAAAGCTCACTCGAAAGTCCTGGCGCTTCCAGTTACTTACACCGTCAGCTACCGCATCCGCCGCAAAGACGGTAAATACATTTGGTTTGAAACCACCAGCCGCACGATCCGCGATCGGGAAACTGGTGCGGTGCAAGAAATTATTGGTATTTCCCGCGACATCAGCGTCCGCAAGCAAACAGAACAAGAACTGCGAGAAAGCGAAGCTGCAATTAAAGCTTTGTACCAAGTGATTTCGACTCCCCGTACAGACCCGCAGGGCTGCCTCTCTACCTTTGATTTGCGCCTCCAAGAACTGCTGGTGATGGGATGCCGGCAGTTGGGGCTGTCGGTGGGAATTTTGTCCCGCATTCAAGGCGACGAATATCAAATCATGGCTGTTGAGTGTCCCGACGGGTCGATCGAGAAAGCACAAATCTACGACCTCGAAAAAACCTTCTGCGCGACTACAGCAATGGCCAAAGAACCGATGTACTTTGAGTCGGCGAGGTTTGCTGCTTTGTGCTTCAACACCGACGATCCGGCCTTCAACATCGAAGCTTACATGGGCATTCCTGTCACGGTGACAGGTGAAGTTTACGGCACTCTGTGCTTCCTTTCTCCGACTGCTCTGACAGAACCGTTCCGAGTTGTAGACAGAGAGTTGGTGAAACTGATGGCTCAGTGGGTGGGAAGCGAACTCGAACGCCAGCAAGCAGGCGTAGATTTGGCAAAAGCTCGCGACGAAGCACTGGCGGCTACCAAAGCCAAAAGCGAATTTTTAGCCACCATGAGCCACGAAATTCGCACTCCGATGAACGGAGTCATCGGCATGACCGGTTTGCTGTTGGATACCTGCTTAACTCGCGAACAGCGCGATTTTGTAGAAACAATCCGCAGCAGCGGCGATGCTTTGCTGACGCTGATCAACGATATTCTAGATTTCTCGAAAATTGAGTCGGGCAAACTGGACTTGGAGGAACATCCGTTTGACATCCGCTCTTGCATTGAGGAATCTCTTGACTTGGTAGCTACTAAGGCGGCACAAAAAAAACTCGAATTGGGTTACTTGATCGATCGCTCGGTACCGACAACGGCGATCGGCGACAGCGCCCGCTTGAGGCAAATTTTAATCAACTTGCTCAGCAATGCTGTTAAATTTACCGAAAGAGGAGAAGTAGTAGTTTCGGCGACGGCAAAAAAGATTTCAGTGCCGGCAAATCCTCAAGAACCGCCAGCAATTAATGGCGAACCGCTAGCAATTAACCAAGCATACGAAATACAATTTGCGGTCAAAGATACGGGTATCGGCATTCGGGGCGATCGCATGGATCGGCTGTTTAAATCTTTCAGCCAAGTTGATTCTTCCACGAGCCGGCACTACGGCGGTACCGGATTGGGTTTGGCAATTAGCAAGCGTTTAGCCAAAATGATGGGAGGCAGGATGTGGGTGGAAAGTATGGGTTGTATTGCCGGCAATCCTCCTGCAGATTTTAAAGCGGCAGTTTTTGAGTTGGGATGGGGAGAATCTTGTGAAATTGCTGAAAAATATTGCTCTAACAAATCTGTACTCACCAACAAGCCGATCGACCAAAATTCCCAATCCGTCGGCTCTACTTTTTATTTCAGCACGATCGTTGGTGGCTGCAACAGTTCATTACCCGCTAACTCGATCAATTCTCAACCGGAATTAGCTGGCAAGCGAGTCTTGATTGTCGATGACAATGCCACCAACCGCCAAATTTTGACTCTGCAAGCTCAGTCTTGGGGAATGGTGGCTAGAGCTTCAGCTTCGGCTCGTTTGGCTTTAGATTGGCTCGCGGCTAAAGAGGT
Source organism: Tychonema sp. LEGE 07203 (assembly GCF_015207285.1). GTDB lineage: Bacteria > Cyanobacteriota > Cyanobacteriia > Cyanobacteriales > Microcoleaceae > Microcoleus. The sequence continues at coordinate 12,734 of NZ_JADEXD010000022.1, forward strand.
GTTTGACTTAGCAGTTTTGGATATGCAAATGCCGGAAATGGACGGGTTGGCTTTAGCTGAAAAAATTCGCCAGTATCCTGATTGCGAAAAGTTGCCCTTAGTGATGCTAACTTCGATCGGCAGACAAGAAATTAACAACTCTGCGATTGAGGTGAATTTTGCTGCTTTTTTGAACAAGCCGATCAAACAATCTCAGCTTTACAATGTTTTAATCAATATTTTTGAGGAACAACAAGTAACTGAAATTAGAGGGCAGCGCACTTTTCTCGGGCCTTTCCTCCAAAGCATACCCATACTGGCAGATCGTTTACCCCTGCGGATTCTGTTGGCTGACGATCATTTGGTGAATCAGAAGGTGGCTTTGCAAATTTTGCAGCGGATGGGGTATCGCGCGGATGTGGCGGGAAACGGTATCGAAGTGCTCGAAGCTTTGAACCGCCAGCCCTACGATGTGGTGTTGATGGACGTGCAAATGCCGCAAATGGACGGTTTGGAAGCTACGCGCCGCATCCGCGAGGTATTTTCAGCAGATTTCACTTCAGAAAATCCCGCTGCAGAATCAGAAGCTTCAGCAATTGACGAGCAGTTTAACAATCTAAAATTCGCAGAAATTTTTACTGAAAAATCGGAAATTTCATCAATCAATGGCGAGCAATCTCACAATCACAAATCACAAATCACAAATCTAAAATTGACAGACGAGCAATCTCGCAATCACAAATCACAAATCACAAATCTAAAATTGACTCGTCCTTGGATTGTGGCGATGACGGCAAATGCGATGCAGGGCGATCGCGAAGAGTGCATGGCTGCGGGGATGGACGACTATTTGAGCAAGCCGATCGAAATTGAGCAGTTGGTTCGAGCTTTGAGCGCGTGTAAATCTCGATCGCGCCCAGAGTTGGATTGCTCCGAGGAGATTGTTTGTGTAAACTCGCAGATTGAACAGATAGCAGAAACGAGTGAATTAGAAGTGCGATCGAATGCGATTGTTGCGGAAAATCCACCACAGACAATTCTCAATTCCCCCGCCGTCGCCCGGTGCGGTGAATCAAATCTCGATCGGGCTTTGTTAGAAAGTCGCGATTCCCTCAGTGCCAAGATTATAGAAGGATTGCGAGATGTGGAAGCTTTAGACGAGGCGATCGATATTTACCTCGAAACAGCTCCCGAACTGCTGCGAGGCATCTCTACGGCCGTCAGGAGCGCCGATCCGCTGGCTTTGCGGCGAGATGCTCACTCTTTGAAATCGATTAGCGGTACTCTCGGTGCTTTTGGCTTGTTTAAGCTGTGCGAGCAACTCGAAATCATGGGCCGCATCGGAACAGAAGCGAACCAAGCTTTACCGGATCGGGCTTGCGAGCTTTTAAAACAGGTTGAGGCCGAGTATCAAAGAGTAGAAACGGCATTGAAAATAGAAAGGCTGTCTGTTGACGGTTAAGTAATATCAATTCCGGTTGCACTCAAACATGATTGTTGACTGTTGACTGTTGACTGTTAACTGTTGACTGTTAACTGTTGACTGTTGACTGTTGACTGTTAACTGTTGTCATTAGTTACCAATGCCCTGCGCGGGCCGATGCCCTGCGCGGGCCGATGCCCGATGCTTTTAGGCCCTATGCCCAATGCCCGATGCCCGCGAGAGCACCTGATGTTACTGAGAAAAGCTATACATATTATGGATTACAATCTAATTGCTAAAATAGTAATATTCTCTGTATCAATACCTTGTACTTTTTACATTGCTTACGCTGCGAAAGTAGCCCTCAATCTCAACCTCGATCTATTCGGGGCAGGGCACACTCCTGCTAAGTTAGAAAAGCTATCCGGTGGAATCATTAAGTGTAAGTGGTTCCCTAATCCTCACCACTGCCCCGGAAACAATCATGTTAAATATTCAGTCCAGGACGCATCAAAACCCAATAAACCGGGTTTTTGATGGTTTTTGTGTGCTGCCATCAAATTTTCTGGTAAAAAACCGGGTTTGTGACTGGCAAACTTATTTTCGTGTTACCAAAACCCAATCTTCGGCTGTTTTGACAACCTCAGCATTCTGCAAATCTAGATGTTTGAGAATAGGTTTTTCTAACAGAAAATAAGGTTGAGGGAGAGATTGCCATTTCTGTTTGAGCGTCGGCGCGTCGGCGACAATCACTTGTCTGTTGCTGTAAAAATTTAGCGAGGGGCGGGGGAAGCGGTGAGAAGTAAAAACATCTTGACCGATTGGGGTTCCTTCGCGGACAATTTCGGCGATCGGCTTAACCGGATAATCCTCCGCCAGTTCCCAAACCCAGTTGTCGGAAGCGACAAATACCAACAGCGAGACGTAAGTTCCCCAAATTAAAACTAATAAAAATTGTCTGTCTTTGTTGTGCAGCAACACGGCCGCCAGTATCATTGTCAAAGCTACAAACATCAACATTAATTGCAAATCTTGCTGGGGAGATACAATTTGTCCCCCAATCTGTATTAAGCCGCTAAAGTACGCGCAGCCGGCGACAGCAACTGCAGCCACCAGTGCTAAAATTGCGGGATGAGGCAACAAAGAAATAGCATCAAAACGTTCTTCTGCTTCATCTTTGACCGGCTCTGGCGGCAGCGACATTTGCTCCCAAACTTCCGCGAAATAACTGCCAACGGCTAGAGCAAAAGCTGGATAAATTGGCAAAACATACCAAGGCAATTTCGTATTCATCACGGAAATAGCCAGCAGATATACTCCTGTCCAAACTAAGACTAATTTCGGGCCGGGAAAATTGCGATTTTCCCAACTAAAATACAGCCCTTGCAGATAAAACAACTGCCACGGCCAAGCTGATTCTAAAATTTCTAAAATATAATACCAGGGCGGGCCTTTGTGATTGCTTACTGGTTCCCAAATGCGCCGGAAAGATTGGTCGAGTAAATTAGCGTTGATGAAATCTTGGCCGTAGTGCAGCCATTGGGCAAAATACCAACCAGCTACGGGGAAAGTTCCGATCGCCAATCCGCCCCAAAGATAGCCAGAAGTCAGGAGTCGCGGGGTATCCCAAACCAGGAAAACTAAGCCGATCGCGCCCAGCAGCAGCCCCAACATCACGCCCTTAGTCAAACAAATGAGCCCGAACCCGATCCCCGCCCCCAAGGCGTAGCGCAAGTCGCGGCGCGATCGCAACAAACACCACATCGATGCCAACAAAAAACACAAAACTGCTCCGTCCAACATCGCCAAACGTCCGTGCCGCACTACCGGAAGCAGCGTCAGATAAACGAGAGCCGAAAAAATGGCGATCGAGCGCTGCGGATACAACTCCCTGCCAATGGCGTAAAGCACGGGCACTGAAGCGGCCGTCAGCATCGCCGGTACTAACCTCGCCGTCAATTCGCTGATCCCGAAGTTGGCAAAACACAGTCCGATCAGCCAGTGTACCAGAGGCGGTTTGTTGAAATAAGGCACGGAGCCGATCGTCGGATACAGCCAATTTAAATTGCCGCGCCAAATTTCGCGGCTTACCTGCCCTGCAATGCCTTCATCCCAATCCCGCAACGCCGCGCCGCCCAGATTCAGCCCGAAAATCAGCACTGCAGCCAACAGCAAAGCCAGCATCCACAGTTTGTCTGTCCTACTGTCATTCAAGCGAGTTTTCGGTTTGGCGCTGGGGAATGGCAAGATTTTTGACATAAGTTAAACCCTTTTAGATTGAAGAATTGAAGAATTGAGAATCACTATAAATTAAGGGTTGCGATCGCGGCCGGGCGGTTGGATGCTTTTGAGACACGGGTGTTAATAGAGGTTTTAGCGCCGCAAACAGCAGGTAAACTTAGACAGCAGTTATTTGCGATCGGAAAAATACCATGAACTTGCCTGTAATTATAGATATTATCATTGGCTTAGTGTTTATCTACCTGACTTTAAGCTTGCTAGCTTCAGAAATTCAGGAACTGATTGCTACTGTTTTGCAGTGGCGGGCGGAACATTTAAAAAAGTCCATCGAAGTGCTGATTTCTAACGGCAGCGAAGGCGCGAAAGATTCGCTGCAATTTCAGCGAGTCGAACAGTTTGCCAATGCGATCTACGCCAATCCGATTATCAAGGATTTGAATCAGGGAGCCAAAGGGATTTTTTCCCAAGGATTTCGATCTGTTACGCACCGTATGGGTGATTTTTACCGCCTGCTAACTCGCACCAAAAATATTTTCGGCAATCAATCAACAGGGCCTTCTTATATTCCACCAGAGAGTTTTTCGGCTAGCCTTTTGGATACTTTAAAAATTTCTATTTCGATCCGAGCGATATCTAAAGCCAGATTGGAAAGATTTAAAGATTTACAGTTGGTACAAATTCAAGCGATTAGTAATAATTTGAATCTGCCGGAGTCTGCAAAACCGATTGTAGAACAAGCATTTAGCTGGCTGACTGCGGAGTTTAATCGAGTTGTTGAAGATTATAAAAAAGATTTGGCGAGTTTGAACAACAGTTTGGATCGGATGTCGGAAAAATTAGGATTTTATATTAATGATTCTCAGGTTTATCTGCCAGAAACTGAGCTAGGAGGGAGAAATTTTCAAAGACAGATGGCATTTATCAAGGCTAGTTTTGATAGCGAATACGAGCGGGAGGCGCTGCGATCGCAACTGGAACCGAGTTTGAGCAATCTGTTAAATAGTGTTAAGAACTTTAAAAAAACTCAGGACAGGGTAGCAGAAATTATAGAGGAGCAAGAAAACAGTTTGATGTACCAAGAAATTCAAGAAATTTTGGGCATTATGCCAGAATCTTTGAAACGCAGCCTTTATATTTTAGCGCAGCGCGCTGAAAAAGGAGGCGGAGATAGTCAACAGCAGTTGCGGCGGTTTCAGCAAGAAATTGAAGTTTGGTTCGACCAATCGATGCAGCGTGCTTCCGGCGTTTACAAGCGAAATGCTAGAGGGGTGGCGATTTTGCTCGGAATTGCGATCGCGATTGCTGCTAATGCTGATAGCGTTAATATTGTTAATCGGCTGTCGAGGGATTCGATGCTGCGATCGACTGTTAATTTGTATGCTCAGCAGTTGGTCGAAAAAAATGCTAACACTAAATTAGATAATTTAACAAATCTGACCAAAGTTCAGCAGGATGTCGATCGAGCTTTGGATAATGTAGCTCTGCCTTTGGGATGGAGCGAACCGAACAGGTTAGACATAGACGCGCAGGGTAATTTATTGTTGCCGGCTTTCATGGCAAAATTGCTTGGTTGGCTCTTGAGCGGCGTAGCTATTTCAATGGGAGCTAGTTTTTGGTTCGAGGCGCTCAACAAGATTGTTAATATTCGCAATGCAGGGAAAAAACCGCCCTCTGCTGACGACTGATATCAAATCCTCTCTTCATCGGAATAGTAAATTCAGGCGTTGACAGTTAACAGTCAACAGTTAACAGTTAACAGTTAACATCATGTCTGAGTGCAACCGGAATTGATATGATATAGCCTTTCTGTGCTCTGGTATGAGGTACTGTCGGGCATCGGCCCGCGCCGGGCATCGGCCCGCGCCGGGCATAAGGCATAAGGCATACCTCATCTTTCTGATAAGTGCTATACATTTACCCGCGCCACAGACTCTCATACAGTTTGAGATTTGGGATTTGAGATTTGGGATAGGATCGATCGACCAAACCTTTGGAAGACGGGCTACCGAGTGGTATTCTGGTTTAAAAGTGGTGCTACCTACAGGATACAGAAACCATCGGTAATTACGGGCCACTCGGCAATTTGGGAAAATACAAAAAATATAAATTCCGTGCGATCGCGGATGCCAGCGCCAAACAAATAGGCGAAACTAATAAAAGGGTTACATGGAAACCAGCAACACAAACAAGGTCGCTGCCAGTTTCCTGCGATTTGACTCCCAGGGTGTATCTACCGTTCAACACCCTTTTGGAGGAAGGAATATGTTCACTTCTTTGACAGAAACCAATCCTGCCTCGGAATACCCAAATGCCCCATCCAAAAGCTTTGTATTCAACGATTCCAGCGATGCTGGGGGATATTTTGTCTCTGAGATTTTGGTGGCGCTGGCATTAATTTTCGTCAAGTTTAGTCGCTGTAATGGTATCGAGAAAGTTACCTCGGCACTTCCAAAATATACCTCTATCTTTGGAGAGATTGACAAATTTTGGACAATTTCTAGCAACACTTCAGATTACCTCGAACCCTGCAAAAGCCAATTACCAACACTCCAGAAAATACTCGCCCACGAAGAAACCGGGTTTTTTCACCGAATCTGCAGGTGCCCAGCAAGTATTTTGGTAAAGTTGCCGATCGACAATAGCGGATTTGCTTCGTTTTATGCCGATCGAGATACTGACACACTCAGCAACGGCTCGGCGGGCGATCGACTGTTTGCTGATAAAGAGAGTCATGTAATTGAGGGTGTGGAACGTGCTAAGGGCAACAAAGTTGAATGCAACAGTCATCAGCCGAAATTCTCATCAGGTTGATACCCACGGACAGAATTCCTCAAAATGTCCTCGCCAGCACACAAAAAACTCGTGAAGCGAAGCTATCCCGAAGGGAATCGCCAGCAATTAACCCATACTTAATATCAGACTGTTTTTGAATGTTACTAAATGCCACAACACAATCGGCATCTGTGTTTTATAGCCTTTCGAGCGTAACATGAGGTGCTCTCTTGGGCAAACCGGGCCGAAGGGCTCTAGCGTTGCGGAGGGATGGGCCCGCGCAGGGCAGTGGGGCTCTAGCGTTGCGGAGGGATGGGGAAGAAGGCCCGCGCAGGGCATACCTCACGACGCTTGAGAACCGCTATAATTCATCTTGAATAATTAGATAAAATAGACATTCCAATAATTGTGAGTCTCTGATACTGCTGGCTCTTAACAGGCTTTTGCGAAGAAGTCTAGTACAGCTATGGACGCGAGATAGCCGTCTCAGTCGGGAGCATCTAATGTTAGCAAAAAGATTTTTTTGATCGGGTGAACGTCCGCACTTGCTAGACGATCGAACCCGTGGGAAACCTGGCAATTTTGCACGCATTAACATACAACAAAGATGCTCCCTGTCCGTCTATCCAAAGTATTAAACTCCAATCAAAATACTAAATCTAAGTTAGAGGAGTTACTCAGTAAGAAATCACCCTAAAACCCATGCCCCAAGGCCTGTAATTATCGGTATTCCCAGCCAAACAAGGCTGAAAACATCCTGCCAAAAAAAGCAGGATGTTTTTTTGTCTCTCTCCATATTTATGTTATATATTGCTAACAATTACGAGAAAATCCGAGTAACTACAAGCACAAGCAAGTGAACTCCGGAAAAAAAATAAATTAAAAATATCAGTTAAAAATGTTGCCTTATTCCAAACAATGATGTTAATATGTATTCAAACAAGGCTGATAAGATAGCTCCGGGGATGTATCTACCAATAACGTCCATAATGGAGTATCAAATATGAGTTCTGCGTTCGCTCAAACAAACTCAAAATCTTCTTTTGAGAAACTGCCCCCGCGTTCCTTAGTCTTCATTGATTCCGGCGTGGAAGATTACGAGTCAATTGCAGCAGGAGTGCTGCCGGGACAGCAGGTAGTGATACTCGATCGCACCAAAAACGGTATCGAACAAATCTCCTCTGAAATTGAAAAATACGCCTCTACCAACGGGGCCATCGATTCGGTTCACATCATTTCTCACGGTAGTTCTGGCAACCTGCAACTTGGCAATACCGCTCTGGGTTCGGATAACATCGAGCAATACAAAAACCAGTTGGAAAAGTGGCAGACTTCCCTAGCCCCGCAAGCAGACATCATGCTGTACGGCTGCGACGTAGCATCCGGTACAGGCGCTAATTTCGTTGACAAACTCAGCCAATTAACCGGAGCTGATGTTGCCGCATCCACTAACATCACCGGCAAAGATGGCGACTGGAACTTAGAATTTGCTAAGGGTCAAATTGAATCGGACTTAGCCTTAAAGCCGGAGGCGATGGCAAATTACCAAGGTGATTTAGCTACTATCGTTGTAGCCAACAATAACGATAGCGGGCCCGGTTCGTTGAGGGCTGCGATCGCATCCGCTGCTGCCGGCGATACAATTACCTTCGCTCCCGGTTTGGCCGGCCAAACCATCACCCTCACCAGCGGTCAACTCGATATTCCTGTTGGCAAAAACATTACGATTGACGGCGCTGCGGCAGCGGGTTTAACCATCAGCGGCAATAACGCATCTCGTGCCTTTTTTGTCAATGCAAATGTGGTGACTGCTACAAATTTTGCAGTCAAAAATCTCTCTATTGTCAACGGCAAAACTGCCGAACGAGGCGGCGCGATCGGTACAACGGACGAAGTAAGCATCACAGTAGAAAATGTTCAGTTCAATAATAACGTTGCCGATAAAGGTGGCGGCGCAATTTTCGGCAATTTCAACAATACTCTGACAGTAACGAACAGTAAGTTTAACGGCAACACGGCCACTGCAGCTAATGACGAACGGGGTGCAGGTGCGATCGGGTTTTTGAGCTTCAAAGCTTTTACTGTCACCAACAGCGACTTTACAAACAACAAAGGAATTAACGGCGGGGCAATTAACAGCCTTCAGGGTAAATTAACAATTGACAACTCGCGATTCATCGGCAACGACACCACCGCAGCCGTTTACGCATCAGGCCAAAGTAATCCCTTTTTGAGGGGTTTTGGTGGCGCAGTTTACACAGACAGAGCCAGCAATCCGAGTGAAGCTTCCGGCACAATCAAGATTACCAATAGCGTATTTCAAGACAATAAAGGTCGAGGTGAAGGAGGTGCAGCTTATCTGTTCACCGGCAGCCAAGACAAGGTGATTTTGGAAAACAGCACCTTCCAAAATAACGAAATTATGGCGCTACCCAACGGTGGAGGTCCTGGAAACGGTGGTGCGGTAACGAATTTGAGCGACAGCACCAACCAGGGATTGACTGTTACCAACACCACCTTTGCTGGCAACAAAGCCAACAATCAAGGTGGTGGTCTGTGGACGCGAAATGCCCCTGCTACGATTACTAACAGTACGTTTTCTGGCAACTCCACCGCGTTTGCTGCTGGTAATTTCAACAAACTCGGCGGTGCAATGACTCTTGGTGCACCCACAACTATTGTCAACACGACGATCGCCGATAATAGCGCTGGTTGGGTTGGTGGAGGTATCTTCGCCGCTGCCAATAATGTCACCCTCAAAAACACGATTCTTGCCAACAATACAGCGGGCAACGGAGGAAACCCTTGGGGAATTCAGCAACACACCACCGCCCAATACGCCGATGGAGGAGGGAATTTTCAGTGGCCCGTGATTAGCACCGATATCAAGGCGACGGCAAGTGTGACAGTCGCAGATCCGCTACTGGGCCCACTGCAAAACATCAACGGCGCTTTCGTCAGGCCCCTGCTGACAGGAAGTCCGGCCATTGACAAAGGAGTACCAAGCGGCGCACCAGCTACGGATCAGCGCGGCCAGACTCGCCCTCAAGATGGTGATACCATTCCAGGGGCGATCGTAGACAGCGGTTCTTTTGAATTCGGAGGTAGTGTCGTCCCAACTCCGACTCCGACTCCCACACCGACGCCCGCGCCGACTCCGACGCCTGCGCCGACTCCGACTCCCACACCGACGCCCGCGCCGACTCCGACGCCTGCGCCGACTCCAACTCCCACACCGACGCCCGCGCCGACTCCGACGCCTGCGCCGACTCCGACTCCCACACCGACGCCCGCGCCGACTCCGACGCCCGCGCCGACTCCAACTCCCACACCGACGCCCGCGCCGACTCCGACGCCCGCGCCGACTCCGACGCCCGCGCCGACTCCGACTCCGGCGGCAGATGGTTCCCCCTTCGATGGCCTCAACGCCCCAGAATTCGATTCTGGTGCGATCGTCCCCAACCCCGTCCAAGAAACTCTCAACGGCGGTAACACTGACGATTTGATCGTGGGCAGCGGCATCAACGAGTCGATTAACGGACTTGTTGGCAACGATACTCTCTACGGCATGGGCGGCAACGACAACATTGATGGAGGTGCAGATAACGATTCCATCTTCGGCAATACCGGCAATGATTTCATTCAAGGTGGCGCTGGCAACGATACCGTCTACGCCGGCAAAGATAATGACACTGTTGTTGGCGGAGAAGGCGACGACTTTTTGAGGGGAGATTTAGGTCAAGATACTGTTGCCGGCGGCTTTGGCAGCGACACCATTTTTGGCGGCAAAGATGACGATATCTTGCTTGGTGAAGATGGTGACGACCAGCTTTTTGGCAACTTAGGAAATGACACAATTAATGCTGGCGATGGCAACGACATTGCCTTCGGAAATGAAGGTGCAGACTTGATGTTTGGTCAAGCTGGAAATGACACGCTTTACGGCGGCAAAGACAACGATAGTCTTGATGGCGGTGAAGGCAACGACTTGCTATTCGGCAACAATGAAAATGATACGGTTTACGGCAACGCCGGCAACGATACGCTTTACGGAGGCAAGAGTAACGATTTGCTCATCGGCGGTGCTGGCAGCGATTTCCTCAGCGGCGATATTGGGGACGATACTTTGACCGGCGGTTCGGGCAGTGATGTGTTTTTCCTCACTAAAAGTGCGGGAAGCGACATCATTACTGATTTCCGCAAAGGCGAGGATTTGATTGGGTTGGCTCCCGGTTTGAGTTTCAATCAACTCAGCATTACGTCTAGCAACAATCAAACTTTGATTAACGTGACGGGCAGCAATCAATTGTTAGCGACGCTGAACGGTGTTCCCGGTTCTCTCGGCGCTAGCGATTTCACTCAGGTAACTATCTAACTGTCTCTGGTAGGGTGCGCGACGCGCGCCTTACTAGCAGTGAAATATCGGCTAGGGTGCAGGGCGGGATGAATGTTTTGAGGAACAAGTAAAGATTTTCTCTCGCCTGTCACGCCTAGCGTTAGTTACCTAAGTTTCGGATTTTTTGGGATTTGTGCGATCGGCAAATATGTCATATCTAATCTGTTAGCATTGGAACGATTGAACCGCGAAGACGCTTTAGGCTTTCGCCGCGCGTCAGCGCTCTTATCGCGAAGGAAGGACGTAAGCTGTTCGGCATTTAATAGAGGATAGTAGGTGCGGATCGTACCTACGCAGCACGCTAGATTTGCAGGTTCTGCATCCAGGTATATTTACATTATATCGTTTCGGGTTGGATCGGAATTATTTAACCTGACTAGGGCGCAGAGAACACAGAGGAAGACAAGAGAGAGAGGTGAATACGGGACGATGAAGCGCGGATTTTATATTATATCAAATCCTCTCTTCATCGGAATAGTAAATTCACTGTTAACAGTTAACAGTTAACAGTTAACAGTTAACAGTTAACATCATTCCGGTGCAACCGGAATTGATATTACACCTTCTGCGGTTAATTGTTCGCAAAATCGCAATCTTCACGCAGCAAAACCGGATTGCGGATACAAGCGATGAATTGTTATATAAGAAAATAAGTTTTTACCTAAGTTTTGATGCCCCAGTTCGCTCGCTGAGGTTTTAATTCTGCCTGCTGCCTTCAGCATAAAAAAGTTTTCTATTTTTCAGGTGAATCTACCAGCAAATTATCAACATTCTCATAGGGGTATGTGAAATGAGTTCAAATTTGACCAGTATTGATTCACAATCTGTTCTTCGCAATTCTCGTCCTAAATCTATTGTCTTTATTGATTCGGACTTAGATGACTATCAAACTCTTGCGGGCGGAGCAGTTCCGAGTGCAGAAGTTATCATTTTAGATAAAAATGGTAACGGAGTCGAGCAGATTTCTGCTAAACTGCAAACCATCGCTGCTGCGGGGGGAACTTTAGACGAAGTTCACATTTTTTCTCACGGCAATTCTGGTAGCTTGCAGTTAGGTTGTGCGACGTTAGATGCGGATAGTTTGCCGCAATATGCCAGCCAGTTGCAAGGGTGGCGAAATGCCCTGAGCGACAAAGCTGATATTATGCTTTACGGTTGCGATGTGGCTGCGGGTGACGGGGCTAATTTTGTCGATCGCCTGGGGGAGTTAACCGGGGCTGATATTGCGGCATCTAGCGATCGCACTGGCCGTACTGGTAACTGGAATTTGGAGTTTTCCAAGGGTGATATTGAAGCATCCAGTGCGTTGACTCTAGAGACTATGGCCGATTACCGAGGGACTTTGGCGACTGTTACCGTTACCAACAATAATGATAGCGGGCCCGGTTCCTTGAGAAGTGCGATCGCCTCCGCAGCAGCCGGCGATATTATTCAATTTGCCTCCAGTCTTGCGAATCAAACAATTGCTCTCACTTCCGGTCAACTTGTCATTAACAAAAACTTGACAATTGATGCAGTTGCTGCTAGCAATTTAACCATCAGCGGCAACAACACTTCCCGGGTAATCCTCACCGAAGGTTCAACCAATGTTACTCTAAAAAACCTGATTGTTGCCAACGGCAAAGTCTCTGGAACCGACCCGAATAACGAAACAACTAGCGCTGGCGGCGGCATTTTAACGGGAGGTAACAGCACTTTAACCTTAGAAAATTGCCAAGTCAACCAGAATGTTGCCGGTTACGGCGGCGGCGTTTATACAGGTTTCCGCAGCAGCACAACTGTAATTAACAGCAAGTTTAGCGACAATGACGGTTCTTTGGCAGATAATACCGAACGCGGCGGCGGAGCGATCGCCACTAAAAGCGGGGGTTCTCTGACTATTAGAGATAGCGAATTTACCAACAACAAAGGCAGCTACGGCGGGGCTGTTAATAACCTGTTGGGCAGCCTGACGATCGAAAATTCTAAATTTACCGGCAACCGCACAGAGAAAGGGGTTGGCGGGGCAGTTTACGTCGATGGCGCTAGCGAATTAACTAACGATGCGATCGGTGGCAACATCATTATTCGCAACAGCACTTTTGACGGCAATATCGGCTCAGGAGAAGGAGGTGCAGCATTTCTGTTTGGCTATCCTCCAGATAAAGTGGTGTTGGAAAACAGCACTTTTATTAACAACAAAGCCGTAAAAAACTCATCAGGAATAGGAGGTTCAGGAGGTGGAGTCCGCCACGGCAATGCAGAGTTAACTGTGACAAACTGCACCTTTGCCAAGAACACGGCCGATGACAACGGCGGCGGTTTGTGGTTGGGAGAAGATGGAAATGTCAGCATTGTTAACAGTACATTTTCCGGCAACACCGCTGCTAAACAGGGCGGGGGAATAGTTGTCGGCAACAGAGATTCTTTTTCCACTAACATTGTCAATTCGACTTTGGCCAAAAACAGCGCTGGGGAGTATTCTGGGGGTATTGCGACTTTTGGAAATCAGCCAATTACTGTCAAGAATTCGATTTTTGATAGCAATACTGCCGGCAATCCTTTTAACGTTAAATACCAAACTGGAAGAGAACTAATTGATGGGGGAAATAATCTGCAATTTCCCGCTAAACTGACGACGGGCGATCCTAACGATAATAATGTTACGGCAACTGTGACGATCGCAGATCCATTACTCGGCCCTTTGCAAAATATCAACGGCGCTTTTGTACTGCCCCTGCTAGCAGGAAGTCCCGCCATTGATACCGGTACTGGTGCGGGCGCGCCGGCGGCGGATCAGCGCGGCGTGACTCGCCCTCAAGATGGCGATAATAATGGAAGTGCGATCGTCGATATCGGCGCTTTTGAATTCACAAGTACAGTCACGCCAACTCCCACACCAACTCCCGCACCAACTCCCACACCAACTCCCACACCAACTCCCACACCGATACCAACTCCCACACCAACTCCCGCACCAACTCCCACACCCGCGCCCACACCAACTCCCACGCCAACTCCCACGCCAACTCCTACACCAATTCCCACACCGACACCGACACCGACACCGACAACGGATAATGCGATCGTCGAACCCCTACCAGCCCCAGAAATCGACCCCGGCAGCATTACTCAAAATCCCGCCCAACAAACTCTCAACGGCAGTGACAGCGCCGATTTCATCATGGGCGATGGCATCAGCGAGTCAATTAACGGACTTGCCGGCAACGATAGTCTCTACGGCATGGGCGGCAGCGACAACATCGACGGCGGCAGCGGCAACGATTCCATCTTCGGCAATACCGGCAATGACTTAATCTTCGGCGGCAGCGGCAACGATACAGTCTACGCCGGCAAAGATAGCGACACTGTGCTTGGCGGAGACGGCGACGACTTTTTGAGAGGAGATTTAGGCCGAGATACTGTTGCCGGTGGCTTTGGCAACGACACCATTTTTGGTGGCAAAGATGACGATATTTTGCTGGGGGAAGATGGCGACGACTATCTGTTAGGCAACTTAGGAAATGACACAATTAATGCTGGAAATGGCAACGATATTGTGTTTGGAAATGAAGGTGCAGATTTAATTTTTGGTAAGGCTGGAAATGACACGCTTTACGGCGGCAAAGACAATGACAGTCTCGGCGGTGGCGATGGTGACGATTGGCTATTCGGTAACAACGAAAACGATTTGCTCGAAGGTTATACAGGCAACGATACGCTGTACGGCGGCAAAGGCAATGATAGCCTCTTCGGCAATGCTGGCAACGATTTTCTGGCGGGCGATGTAGGAGATGATACTTTGACTGGCGGTTCGGGGAATGATGTATTTCTGCTAACTCAAAGTTTAGGCAGCGATATCATTACAGATTTCCGCCAAGGCGAGGATTTAATTGGGTTAAATTCCGGTTTGAGTTTCAATCAACTAACTATTACCGGGAGCAACAATCAAACTTTGATTAGCGTCACCAGTAGCAATCAATTGTTAGCAAAACTGAACGGTGTAGCGCCCGGTACTCTCACCGCTAGCGATTTTATTAGTCAGTAGTTATATCATTTCCGGTAACACCGTCAGGTGATGTTGACTGTTGACTGTTGACTGTTGACTGTTGACTCGATTTTATTATTCCGATGCCACCGTCCACGATATTATACCAAATCCGGGTTTTGGATATTTTTTACGAACCAGTTGGCCTCAGACCGCCGAATCGTCAAGGGGAGTATGTTACTGTTTCCTCTTCTCTTCGCGTTCTTTGCGTCTTCGCGGTTAAATCATTCAAAGGGGCGAACACAACAAGCGATCGCCCTTTTCCACCATCCTATTTGTCCGCAAATAATCCCGCAGGCGATCGCACCCGTAACTCAATCAATCCAGATTCAAAACTTGCTCCACATTCCACAAAATCAGCCTATTATCCTCGCTCACCGAAGCCACAAACGTCCCATCCGATAACAATTCGCATCCGCACGCTTTTGGTTGACGGACAGTGGGTGCAGGTTCACATTGCTGATAATGGCAGCGGCATAGATGCTGAGGCGATCGCCAAAATTTACGATCCATTTTATACGACTAAACCTATCGGTTACGGTACTGGTCTGGGTTTGGCAATTTCTGATCGGATTATTAAAACCCACGAAGGTTATTTGCGCTGCACTTCCGAGATTGGGAAGGGTACAGAGTTTATGATTAAAATTCCCTTAAAATCAAAACCTCAGCCAGCAGCTTGCTCTGAAAAATTTTTGGTAAAGTTGTAAAATTGGGAACATCCCGTTTTTGTAAATCAACTTGTGGGGCGGGCCGGAGAGCCCGCCCCACAAAAACAAGACGATCGTTCCACTTAATATAATCTGCAAGCAAACATTATGTGGCAAATAGCCAAAGATATCTTTTCTCCAACTCAGTATATGCCGCACGGTCACTGCTATCTGTGGCAAACGCCTTTGGTGTGGCTGCACGTAACCAGCGACTTTTTAATCGCAATGGCTTACTATTCCATTCCGGCGATGCTGATTTATTTTATCTTCAAGCGGCGCGATATTCCTTTTTTAGGAATATTTCGTTTATTTGGTGCATTTATTATTCTTTGCGGTACGGGTCACTTGATAGACATTTGGACGCTGTGGCATTCCGCTTATTGGCTGTCGGGGATTGAAAAAGCAATGACCGCCCTCGTTTCCTGCTACACTGCCGGATCGATGGTAACGCTACTACCCCAATTTTTATCCTTAAAAACTCCTCAAGAATTAGAAGAAATTAATCTCAAGTTGCAGCGGGAAATTGCCGTGCGCGAAGATGTAGAATCAGCTCTGCGCTGCGCCTATGAAGATTTAGAAATTAAAGTGCAAGAGCGTACCGCACAGTTGACAGAAACCAACACTTCCTTGGAAATGGAAGCTCGCGAGCGCCAGCAAGCCGAGTTAAAATTGCGCTCAGTTACCGAACGCTTGCAATATTTGTTGGCTACTACTCCGGCAGTTATTTTTAGCTGCCAGTTAGGGGGAAATTATGACGTAACATTTGTTAGCGAAAATATTGTTTCAATGATGGGCTACGAAGCGCGACAATTTGTGGATGGTTCCCTGGATTGGCACAGCCTCGTTCACCCCGAAGATCGAGAGATTATAGATACTGCCTTCGCTCAGATATTGCAAAAAGAATTGATTTCCTACGAATACCGCGAACTGCACAAAGACGGTAATTATCGCTGGATTTATGATGAGGTTAAGTTGGTCAAAGATGCTGCTGGCATACCTGTGGAGTGTGTTGGTTATGCAGTAGATATTACCGATCGCAAACAGGCAGAAGCAGCTTTGCTACAGCAACTCAAAAGAGAGAGACTGGTGAATTCCATTCAAGAGCGGATTCGCTCTTCTCTTAGCCTAGAAGAAGTTTTGACAATGGGTGTTGAAGAAGTGCGCCAGTTTTTGTCAACTGACAGGACGGTTATTTACCGTTTCAACCGAGATTGGAGCGGATTTGTAGCAGTCGAATCGGTAGCAGCAGGTGTGATGCCGATTAAGGGAACTGATATTAACGATCCTTGTTTTCGCGAAGGCTATATTTCTGTTTACCAGCAGGGGCGCGTTCGGGCGATGGACGATATTTACACCGCTGGTATTTCCGAGTGCCACATTAATTTACTCGCCCAATTTGAAATTAAAGCTAACCTGGTTGTTCCTATTTTGCAAGGGGAAAATTTATGGGGCTTGTTAATTGCTCATCACTGCCGCAGTCCAAGACAGTGGAATTCTTCTGAGATAGAATCTCTCAAGCAAATTTCTGTGCAGCTAGCAATTGCTATCCAGCAATGCACCCTATTTGAACAAGCCCAAACTGAAATTGCCGATCGCAAATTGGCAGAAGCAGCCCTGCAAAAAGCTGTCAGAGTGGCTGATGCCGCCAACGTTGCCAAAAGCGAATTCCTTTCTTCTATGAGTCACGAATTGCGTACTCCCCTGAATGCTATTCTCGGATTTAGTCAGGTGATGGTACGCGATTCATCCCTAAACAACGAACACCAACAACACTTAGGAATTATTAATCGCGCTGGGGAACATTTGCTTTCGCTAATTAATGATATTTTGGAAATGTCCAAAATTGAAGCAGGCAGAATTCAGCTTAATGAAAGCAGTTTTAATTTAATTCGCCTGCTAGAAACCTTAGAAGAGATGTTCCGACTGAAAGCTAAATCTAAGAGATTGCAGCTCAAGTTTGAAGTGGCCCAGAGCGTGCCTCACTTTGTGAATGGAGATGAGGGTAAATTGCGCCAAGTTTTGATTAATCTGTTAGGAAATGCCATTAAGTTTACAGATAGAGGTAGCGTTACCTTGCGGTTAAAAAAACAGGTAGAAGAAAATTTAGGGGCTGAAAATGCAGAGTTGAACAGCCAACAAACAAAAACCGCCGACAGCGATTCCGAAAAGTCCGCGCCTGCGGATTTTGATTGTGTAAGCGCGAATTCTATTCGCCCGCTATCTTTACGCCTTCAGTTTGAAATTCAAGATACTGGCCCCGGCATTGCCAAAGAAGAAATGAATAAGTTATTTAAACCATTCGAGCAAACCAAAGCAGGTTATAAATCCGAACAGGGCACTGGACTGGGTTTACCAATTAGTCGCAAATTTGTACAAATGATGGGAGGGGATATTGTTGTCCGCAGTACACCTGATTTGGGAAGTACGTTTTCATTTGAAATTCAACTGAGCCTTGCTGCTCCCACCGAAATTCAAATGCTTAAACCGCACAAAAAAGTTATTGGTTTAGCACCCGATCAACCAGAATACCGGATTTTGGTGGTTGACGACCGAGCCGATAATTGTCTGGTTATAGATAGATTGTTGTCACCGCTAGGCCTCCTCGTGCGAGAAGCTAGAAATGGTCGAGAAGCTATTGCTATATGGGAGGATTGGCAACCGCACCTGATTTGGATGGATATGCAGATGCCTGTCATGAATGGTTATGAAGCAACCAGACAAATCAAATCTCATCCTCTCGGAAAAGAAACGGTGATTGTGGCTCTCACTGCTAGCGCTTTTGAAGAGGAAAGACAAAATATTTTAGCTGCGGGATGCGATGGTTTTCTGCGTAAACCGTTTGAAGCACAAATATTGTTTTCTATAATAGAGAAATATTTGGGAGTTCGCTATATTTACGAGGAACCTGTTGAGACAATTCTAGAAAACGAAAGCGAATTGAGTGGGGAGGCTAGCAATCGATATGTAGAATTACAACTCGGTAAAATGCCTAGTGAGTGGCTGGATAATATCTATGAAGCTGCTCATGAATGCTACGATGATAAAATTCTGCGGTTGATTGAGGAGATGCCTGTAGAGTTTGCTGGTGCTGCAAAAGTTTTAACTAATTTAGCACGTGATTTCCTGTTTGATGATATTATCGAGTTGGCGAACTCGGCGATTAAGGCGCGCGAGTGTTAATATATTGGATTTTGAAAAAATACTCTGAGCGATCGCATGAACAGCAATCAGTCTCCTACAATTCCAGCAACAATTCTAGTAGTTGACGATCTACCAGATAACGTGCGGCTTTTATCTACAATCCTAACCGAGCAAGGCTATCAGGTTCGCAAAGCGTTGAACGGAAAAAGAGCTCTGGCGACGGTGCAGGAGTTTCCGCCGGCTCTCATTCTCTTGGACGTAATGATGCCAGAGATGAATGGATATGAGGTGTGTACACAGTTGAAAGCTTCACCAAAAACCAGTTTGATTCCAGTGATTTTTTTAAGCGCATTAGATGATGCTTCAGATAAGGTGAAGGCCTTTGATGTGGGAGGAGTTGATTATATTACTAAACCTTTTCAAGATAAAGAAGTATTGGCACGAGTGGCAAATCAGTTAATAATTCAAAATCAGCAACGACTGCTCCAAGAGCAAACTAAGCAACTAGAAGAGTTTGTTGAGCGATTGCAAAACGAAATTAAAGAGCGGCAGGGGGTTGAGTTAGCTTTACGGCTGGCTCAAAAAAAATCGGATCATTTATTGCTGAATATTTTACCGGCTGCGATTGTTGAAAAGTTGAAAAAAGGCGAGGGTTCTGTTGCCCAGAGGTTTGAGTCAGCAACAGTCCTTTTTGCTGATATTGTGGATTTTACGTCTCTTGCTGCCAGAATTTTAGCGCTAGAATTGGTAGATTTACTCAATAAAATTTTTTCAAAGTTTGACGAACTAACTGAAAAACATGGTTTGGAAAAAATCAAAACCATTGGGGATGCTTATATGGTGGCGGGGGGGTTGCCTGTGCCGAGGGCAGATCATGCAGGGGCGATCGCGGATATGGCTTTGGATATGCAGGATGCGATCGCAGATTTTAAAACCGACACGGGCGAACCCTTTAAAATTCGGATTGGCATTAATACAGGCCCAGTAGTTGCTGGCGTAATTGGCACTAAAAAATTTAGCTATGACTTGTGGGGAGATACTGTTAATGTTGCTTCTCGGATGGAATTGCAGGGATTGCCGGGATATATTCAAGTGACTGCTGCTGTTTGCGAGCAGTTAAAAGATCGGTATGTGTTTGAGGAAAGAGGCGCGATCGCGGTTAAAGGTAAAGGAGATATTATTACCTATTGGCTAAAGGGTAAAAAAGATGATTCGGCGGTTGAAACCGATTTTTGTCAAGCGAAATCCACTCCTAGCGAACCAAGAGAGTACCCAAATACCCCACTTTTTTAAGAAGTCGGGCATCTAACCAAGCAGCTACCGATGAACCTCAAAGTAATCCTCAAAAAATAAAAATAATTTGTAGTTGCCAATTTGTATTTTCTCGGATGATTTCAATGCGATCGATAAATTCGCGAAAATAGAACCTGCGTTCGGATTCTGATAAATCGAGCCAAAATTGGGGGAGAGAAACTGTTTGGGCTATTTCTCGCAAATTTCCTGGCGGCAGTTGCGCTAATTTGCTTTGCAGTTCGGCAATTTCGGTGCGGATTTTGTAGGCTCTCAATTCGGCTGTTTCTGTGTCTAAAATGCCGCTTTCTATCAGGGCTGGTAGTTGCTCTATGATTTCTTGTTTCGAGCAGATAGATCCGGCAATTCCTGTTTTAATTCGGTTCGTGTCCGGCATTTGCAACTGGGCTACGGCATCGGGCAAATCCCGACAAATTCCGGCGATGGTTAATTGCAATACTTTATCGTAGCAAAGGCCGCTGCATTTAGGTTGAGACAGACAGTTAATCGGTCGCAAATAAAGGTATTCTTTTTGTTTGCGGTAGGATGTGACCTTTGCAACTGTCATGGGCGATCGGCATTCCGCACAAATTGCTAAACCTGCGAGGGAACGCGGGGCGCTGGCGCTGCGGGGAGAAAGGCTGCGGTTGCGGCGCAGCAACCGATCTATTTGGGCGGCTTCTTCTCTGGAAATAATCGGGATGTGGGTGTTAGAAATTACTTGACCGTTTTGATATTCTAAATCGCCTCGGTAGGCGGGATTTGTCAGCCAGCGGCGGCCTGTGCTGACGGAGATTTTTTTGTTGTATTTCTTGGCTAAATGGCGCACGGAACCGCGCAGGGAGCCGTAGATCAGAAAGTGTTCAAAAAAGTCTTTGACGGCGGGGGAAGCGGTTTTGTCGATCGTGTATTTGTCTTTGCCGCGCCGGTAGCCGTAGGGGGCTTTTCCGGGTGGGGGAAGGGATTTGATGCGGTTGCGGGCGTGTCCTTTGCGAATGCTGCGGCTGTGTTGGCTGCGCTGGATTTCTGCGAGGAGTTTGAGTAAGTTTGCTCTGTTTTCGGTTTGTTTTTCGTCTGTGACAATTAGTTGGATGCCGAGGTTTTCGAGTTTTTCTAGGTGCGCGCACACTTGCTGTACTGTGTCGCCGAGTTCTTCAAAGCGCTGAATTAACAAGTATTTGACTGGTTCTGTTTGGCAGTCTTTTAGGAGTTGTTGGAGTTGCTGTCGCCCTCCTAAGTCTTGATAGATGCGATCGACCTCTCGGCCCCAAATTTCGGCTGCTGGCGCTGGTTCTAGCAGCGGTTCGCTGTAAGAGTAGGCGATGATTTGCATCTGTTATATCAATTCCGGTTGCACCGTCAGGTGATTGTTGAGAGTTGAGAGTTGACTGTTGAGAGTTGAGAGTTGACTGTTGAGAGTTGACGGGCAGCTCGAAAAACTGAATGGTTGAGTGTTAACTGTTGACTCGATTTTATGATTCCGATGCAACCGGAAACGATGTTACTCGCTGAGTTCGATGATGTTACCGTCGGGATCTCGGGTAAATAATGCCGATCGACCTGACGCGCTCATTTGTACCGGACAATTGCTGGCTGTTAATTGTTGTTTTGCCTGCTCTAAGTTTGCCACAGAAAACGCTAAATGTCGGTTGCGCCCCAATTTTTCACAGTCTACAGCATCTGGTATAATTGTTGCTGCTAAAATTAGGTGGAGTTGGAAGTTGCCTATTTGATACCAGATTCCGGGAAATTTTAATTTTCTGTCTACTTTTGGCAGGCCTAAAACTTTGCTGTAAAAGTGTTCGGATTTTTCGAGGTTGGAAACGAGTATGGCACTGTGAAGGGCTTGAGTAATTTGCATTTTTTATTTTAACCTTTTATTTTAACCGCTGATGCAGGCAGATGAGCGCTGATGAACGCTGATTTGTTGATGTTGTTTTAGTTTTTGATATGATATAGCCTTTCGAGCGTAACATGAGGTACTCTCGCGGGTATCGGGTATCGGGCATCGGGCATCGGGCATCGGGCCTCGGGCATCGGGCATACCTCACCAAGCTTGAGAACCGCTATAAACTGGGGTATTTGTAAATTGTTTAAGTTTGCTTAACTGGCAGTTCAATGATAAACTCGGTTCCCTTCCCCGGTTCCGATTCGCACCCGAGCGTTCCTCGGTGATTTTCTACTAAGATTTTGTAGACAATAGACAATCCTAAACCGGTACCTTTACCGATCGCCTTTGTGGTAAAAAACTGCTCGAACATTCGTTCTTTTACCTCTGCTGTCATTCCCGAACCCGTGTCAGCTATCCGCACTTTCACGCGATCGCCCTCTGCTACTTCTGTGCGGATAGAAATTTTTAACGCACGATGGGGCTGATTTTGTGCTGCCTCGTCCAAAGCATCGATCGCATTGCTAATTAGATTCATAAATACTTGATTTATCTGTCCGGCATAACACTCTACACCAGGCAATTTTTCATAATTTTTAACTATTTCAATTTCGGGACGGTCTGTTTTAGAATTCAGACGGTTTCGCAAAATTAAGATGGTGCTGTCGATGCTGTCGTGCAAGTCGCACTGTGTCATTTTACTGTTATCTGTTCTCGAAAAAGTGCCCATAGATTTGACAATTTCGCGAATGCGTTCGGCACCCATTTGCATGGAAGACATAACTTTGGGCAAGTCGTCAACTAGAAAATCAAGTTCGATCTCTTCGCTTTGCTCTTTAATTTCGGTACGGGGATTGGGATAGTATTGTTGATAGAGACGCAACAGGTGCAGCAAATCTTGAGTATAAATTTCGGCATGGCTCAAGTTGCCGTAAATAAAACTAACTGGGTTATTAATTTCGTGGACGATGCTGGCCATGAGAGCTCCTAGCGAAGACATTTTTTCGCTGTGCATCAGTTGGGCTTGAGTTTGTTTGAGCTCGCGAAGTGCGCGATCGATCTCGGCGGCTTGAGCTTGGGCTTTTGAGGTAGCAGCACAGCTTTCTTGATACAGTTCAACCTGTTTGAGGTCGATTTCAAATTGTTCGATTTCGCTTTCTTGCTGGTACTGACTCACCACGGCATCGAAGGCTGATAGCAATTCGCCGCCCGCTGCTGCGACAATGTACAGCAGGTGGGGATTGTCGGGCCTGAGTTGGGCATCGGGCAGTTGCGCTAATGTTTTTGTTCGATCGATATATTCGCGCACTTGCTTGTCTAGGTACAGCGGCGCATCAAAATACATTGCTTTGACGGTGGGTGAAGGGCGACTCAACAATTGGCTGCTGTCACTATTAATTAAGTCGCGGTGGGATTTTTCCATAAGATCGATCGTCTCTAACAAATTTTCCCGCAGTTTTGCTCTTTCTGCGGCATTCTGGGAGCAAACTAACCTCATGCAAAAAAAAGCCGATCGCTGGGAAAGCATTCGCTGGCGGCCGCTGATGTTAATTACCGCAGCACTAACTTTTCTGGCTGTCGTAATTTCTTCCAGATTAAAGTAATTGCTCAGCACCGCCATTCGCAATACCTCCGACTCAACTAAATGTCTGTAGCTCGTGCTGACACAAGATTTTAGCGCCATAAAAAAACTTTTGTACAATACTATCAATATATTCTGTATTTCCTATTTCATTAGTATCCTAAATTACATTTTTTTGGTGGCTTATCATAGTTTAAAAAATTAGACTGGTTGCACAGTTTTTCTTAATTATTCAAAAATTTGCCAATCAATTTCGCCATGACTTGAGGTTGAGTTTGCGGCAACCCGTGATTGGCATTGGGAATAATTGCTAATTCTGCCCCAGGTATCTCGTTGGCGTAGGTTTGACAGTGCCATAGAGGAATTGTTTCGTCGCTACCGGCTGCGATGACTAAGGTAGGAATTTGTAATTTGTGAATTTCTTTTTCTACTGTATCAACTGCGTCTTCCGGCCGCATCCGGCTCATTAAAAATGACCGGGCTACTGGTTGAGACATTAACTCGCGCCGCCACCCGGAAATTTCCTGCAATTGGTCACTTTTTCCCGCTAACCTAGCAAAAGGTTTGGCCAACTGCAAGGCCCAATCAACTACTGGGGTTTGCCACAGCAGCGGCCGCAAAGCATCGTATTGACCGCAAAAACTGTCGTCCCGAATTCCGGCCGGTGCTGCTAATATTAAACTGCTGACTGAATTAGGATATTTTAGGGCATAGGCAGATGCTACCCAACCGCCAAAAGAATGCCCGATGATGCTGCAGGGTTCGATGTTTAGTTGTTCTATAACTTGTCGCACAAAGGCAACTTCTACGGCTACGCCGTACTGGATTTGTGGTTTGCTGGATTCTCCAAAACCTAACATATCTAAACTGATGCACCGAAACTGAGATTGCAATATTTCAATTAATGGCAGCCAGCAAGTCTTTTCTCCGAAGAAACCGTGCAGCAGCAATAAGGGTGGGCCGCTGCCGATGTCGAGGTAGGCGGCTGTTTGGCTGCTGCTATTGACAAATGTGGTTAAGGTGTGCTTGTGTGCTATTGCTATTGACTGCACGGGCGATCGACTCCTGCATATTTAAAAAGGATTTGTAAACAATTGTAACAAAAAAGCCTCCCAAAGGTTAAACTTCATTGCGGAGTAGGCAATTAGATGTAGACCGTGATACTGTCTAATATTATTGAAAATACTGCAAAATCAAAGCAGGAGAACACTTTGAACTCTACTTTAAAACGTTACCCAGCTTGCTCCGTGCGCGAAGATGTCAGTGAGTACGTAGCACACCTACAGCTTCACATGACTTTACAAGCTCGCAATTTGCTCCCTAGCATTACTACCGCTAAGGACAGTCGCGAACAACTGTTGCAGCAAACTCAGGCTCATTTTGAGAAACGTGTTTCTCGACAATCTCTTTAAAATAAATTTTCGGTTTCGCCCATAGTCGATCGCCCGCGATCGATAGTTTGGCCAAATTTTATAGACACAGAAACCCGGTATATTCAAAAATACCGGGTTTCTTTTCGGCTAATTAGCCACTTCTGCCCGATATTCGGTAAGATGCGTGGGATATGGTTGAGTTTGATATTTATGCGAATTCCGATTATTGCATTTTTGACTTTGGCGCAGGTGGGCTGCGGTGAATTGGCGGCGGGGGCGATCGATCCGACAGCCGCACCGACTGAGACACAGTTGAGAGAGGGAACCGCAGAGGTGCAGAGGGCGCAGAGGGAAGAGGATCGGGTCATTGGCGATAACTTAACGTTAAACCAAAATTTGTTATCGGTTCCAGTCTCAAACAGTCACGAATCGGATCGGGTGAACCTCACATCTTCCACCATTCTCAAGAACGGGCAAGATGCCCGTTCCACAAAAGATGAATTTTCTGGTGGGGTGGGCATCTTGCCCGCCCATAAAAAGCTTATTGAGAATGGTGCAACATCTCAGGTGAACCCAATTGTGGGGAATTTACCGGCATCCGACGAGCTCGCGGTTGCTGGAGAAGTTAAATCGCCTTCTCTCAAGTCGAATCGCCGTAAAGATTTTACATCTGTGTTACAAACTCCGGCGACTGTCGCCACCATTGCCGAAATCCCGGAACCGGTAAACAGCAACGCCCGACAGCTAGGCGGTACTCTACAAATCAGTCAAGGGGGCAATGCTGAGGGCGTTTACGTGGCTGAGGTGAAAATTCGCTTTGTCAATTCCAGAGGCGAAGCAGTTGATAAAAAAGGGAATCCGATTGTTGGCAGAATTTCGGAAGATTTTATTCGGGGCGAGCTCAAACTCAAGGCGGGGGATAATTACAGCCAGCAAGTTGTACGATCGGACTTGCAGCAGTTGCAGCAGTTGGGATTGTTTGACAAGGTGACGGTTTCTACTGAAGAAGTTGGGACGGATGTTAATGTAATTTACAATGTCCAAGAGCGATCGGCTCGTTCTTTTGGTGCGAGTGCTAGCATTAGCGATGATGTTGGTGTTGCTATTCCTCTTTCATATACCGATCGAACTTTCGGCACCATCCCGCAGCGGCTGTCGGTGCAACTTGAACCCAGCCTCCGAGGTATTCAGTACGATGTCGAGTTTGTCAGCCCTTACGTTGCCGCCGAAGATTGTTTGGGATACAGTGTGAGGACTTTTGGCAATCGCAGAATATCCGAAATTTTCAACAATGATATTAATTTGCCCAACGGCGATCGAGTTAGGGAACTTCGCATCGGGGGAAATCTCGCAGTTACCCGACCTTTAGGCGATTGGCGGGGAACTTTAGGATTGAATTATACCAATATCAGCACGCGCGATCGCAACTTAAATATTGCCCGCCGCGACCAACTCGGCAATCCTCTCACATTCAGCGGTTCCGGCGTGGATGAATTATACACTGTTTCTTTTGGCGCGACGCGCGATCGGCGCAACAATCCCTTCAACCCCACCAGCGGCTCGATTCTCAGCCTCAGCACCGAGCAGTCGATACCTCTGGGACGCGGTAACATTGTCAGCAACCGCCTGCTAGCAAACTACATACATTATGTCCCAGTCACTTTGCTCGGCATCAGCGAGTCCGAAACCCTGCCAGAAATGCTGGCTTTTAACCTGCAAGCGGGCACTGTAATCGGAGATTTGCCCCCAACAGAAGCATTTCGCCTCGGCGGGCGCAATTCCGTGCGCGGTTACGATAGCGGAGATATTGGTAGCGGGCGGAGTTATTTTTTGGCTTCCGGCGAGTATCGGTTTCCCGTCGGTAGCGATGTCGGCGGCGTGATATTTGTTGATTTTGCCTCGGATTTGGGAACCGGTGACAGCGTGTTGGGAAAACCGGCTTCGGTGAGGGATAAACCGGGGAGTGGGGCGGCTGTCGGTTTGGGCGTGAGGGTGCGATCGCCCTTTGGATTAATTCGCTTAGATATGGGTATTGGCGACTCCGGCGAAACTAAATTTGTGCTCGGTACAAAGCAGCGATTTTAAGAAGGATTGGTGCAATAAGTAAGCTGTTGCGACATTTAACCTGTATCTCAAAAAACAATCTTCACAATGAGTGGGGTGTCCCGCCCGCGGAGAATATGCAATGTTTATTTGCGCGACAGCTTAGTTATCAGTTAACAGTCATCAGTCAACAGTCATCAGTCAACAGTCAACAATCAACAGTCATCAATCATCAGTCAACAATCAACAGTCATCAGTCAACAGTCAACAATCAACAGTTTTTGACCTGTTTGTTGACAGCAACGAACATTCTTCTGTCCCCACAATTTTGCAGTGAATTCCTAAGGGTTTGGTTTCTTAATATCAATAATTTTCGGTTTCTCATCCTCCGCGGGCGGATAAAACTTAAACTTATTGATCGCCGCACTTGCCGCCACCGCCACAGCGCTATCTGTATCTCGCAAAGCTTTTTCCAACAGCGGAATTACTTTTTCCGACTTAATCATTGCGAGTGCTTCCACAGCAGCTTCGCGCACCTCCGGCTGAAAATCTTCAGCTAATTTTCCCAAAGTTTCTATTACTCTCTGAGTGTCGGTTCTCAGAGCATTAGCAGCAGCCATTTGACCGAAAGCAGACGCTGCAAACTTGCGGGTTTCTGTGTCCTGACTTTGAACTAATCCCATCAACTGCGCCACCGAATGAGTTGCTGACTGTCTTGCTGTTTGAGGCTGTTGTTCGACTTCGGCTTGTTGCTCTAAATCAATTGATTGTGGTTCGGAATAATCTGTGTAATTTAAATCTTGTTCAACTGCTGTTTGATTTAACTCGCTTGACTGTTCTTGCCAAACTTCTGGTTGCGGCAAATATTCTCCAACTTCTGTTTGATTTAACTCGCCCAACTGCGGCGGCGGAACTTCTTGTTGTTGGAGATTATTCTCGTACTGCTGTTGCAAAGACATGATAGTAGCTTGCATCTGAGCTTCGTGAGCTTGCAACTGTTCGTTAGCTGCTTGCAACTGACTCTCGTACTGTTCTTGCAAAGCCTGCATACTTAACTGCATCTCAACCTCGCGGTTCTCGTATTCCTCGACAGTTTGTCTCAATCTAATTTCGTGTTCGTTTTGCAAGTTTTGCAAATGTTCCTCGATTTGAGCTTGATAATTGTGATGCAATTCGTCAGCAACTCTGAGTAAATGATGTTCGTGTTCTGCTTGCAAAGATTGCAGATTTTCTTGCAGCTTAGCATTGTGAGCTGCTTCTAATTCCTGGCTGACTTGTTGTCGGAGCTGATTCTCGTGTGCGCCAGCAACTTGTTGGAGCCTGTCCCGTTCTGCCACAATTTGTTGGAGCTGATTTTCGTATTGAGCCGCAACTTGTTGGAGCTGATTTTCGTATTGAGTTGTAACTTGTCTGAGTAAAGTTTCGTGTTCGACAGTGGATTGTCTGGGCCTATCTTCCCCTTCTGTGCCCTGAGAACCGGCATTTTGTTGCATCCGAGATATCTGAGCTAGTTCTATATCCTGAGCTATTCTGCGGGTTTGCTGCAAGTGTTCTTGCTTTTGTTTCTTTAACCGTTTTTCCAGTAACGAGTAAGCAACTGCTACCCCTGTCAAAAAACCTACGATCGCTCCTATGATACCCACGATGGAGTTCCTCCTGACAATATAGTGATGCTGGACTTTGTACATTTAACCATACAGCCTTCTGTAACCGCCCAATAGCAGCAGCCAAGCTGTAACGGCCAGCCAGTGAACCGCCACTGCAGGCCAGATGGAACCGCTTTGCAGGTATGCGATGGAGCACGCTACCCCCAAAATTGCCGCCAGCAGCAAAAACACCGGATTCATGAAGGTCGATCGACCGATCGGGTAAAAAGTCAGCGCGTTCAGCGGGTGGTAAACTACAAACAGCACCAAACTCACCCATCCCCAAAACCACAGCATTAACCCAGAAGCATTTTCTCCAGGGTGCGGCAGCATTAACACGCGGAAAAATACTTCCTCGCTCAGCCCCGGAGTTAACAAACAGCCTATCAGCACTCCGGTAATGGTAGGCGAAGAGGTTTGCACGTCTACTTTCAGAAATCCCGATCCAAAACCGACGGGAAGGGCGATCGCAGTGTAAACTAACGCCAGCATAGCTGCAACCAGCCAGTCGGTGAAATCGGGAATAGTTGAAACAGCCAGGGTGACGCGGCGCGCCAGTAAGTCCAGCAGCCCGATCGGGCTAAATTTTAACACAATCAAATTTATCATAAAAGTTTTAAACATATATTAGTAGTCGGAATAAGGCCTTGTCATTACCCGGTTTCTGGGATCTGTGCCGGGAATCAGAAACCGGGTTTCTTCCTCTATCGGGCGTGGGGATGCGTAAATTATCGCAGAAACCCGGTTTCTTTGAATGTCGCGCCTGACGAGCCAGAGACGGGCGATCGAGAAACCTGATTTTTGAACTGCGGTGCGCGAGTAAACTGAGCAGACGAACAATTGCCAAAATCGGCAAACATCCTCAAATTATTTGCGTCAACCTGTGTTAAATCTGCCCGATATCTGCGGTTAAAAGAGCGAGAGAAGACTTTTGCAATGCAAGTCTAGTACCTCAGAATCAAAAGCACAAAATGTGTGTTATACCATTTTTCTAAAGATGTGGTATGGATCGAGTTTTAGCTCCCCCCCGAACTCGCGGGGGGGTTGGGGGGGGGTAATATCTAGCGCTACTTTATTCCATTGGTATTAAAAACTAGCTTTTTCCCAATTACCAATTACCTAGTATTAGCAATTTGATTTAAGTTAGCAAACAACTGAGCAACTTTGGTCAAATCCTTATCTCCCGGCGCTATTTCTACGCCGCTCGAAAGGTCAACACCGCTGAAGTTATTACCCTTGGCGCTATCAATTGCATTTAAAATATTATCCGCTGTTAAACCGCCCGCCAGCAGCCAAGGACACTGCGGTCTAAACTCTGCTAACATCATCCAGTCTATAGTTTTGCCGGTACCGCCGAGTTGAGTTTGATGGTAAGCATCCAGCAGTAAAGTATCGACACGAAGGGCATAAATAGCAGCGCTGGCTAAAGTTTCAGGAGTCTTCACTCTCAAAGCTTTGATAATTTCAATTTCCGGCAAAAACTCCCGCAGCGCAGCGCAATATTCCGCTGTTTCATCTCCGTGCAACTGCACCCCGCTTAAATTTGACTCGACCGCTACTTGACAGATGTTTTCTATTGTGGTGTTAGCAAAAACGCCGATGCGATCGACATTTTTGGGCAACTGTTCGACAATCAGGCGAATTGTTTGGGGGCTGACATAGCGCTCCGAAGCGGGTACGCAGATAAACCCTAAAGCATCAGCTCCCAAACGGGCGATCGCCATTCCCTGGTCTAATTTCGTGATTCCGCAAATTTTCACCCGCAATTTTTTTCCTCCTTGCTGAATTTGTATCAAAATATAAACGAATTGTTAACTATTAAAACAAATCTTAGTTTAATGCAAAATGCTTTTTATAATTCTGTAATGCCAATTTCTTATGAAGCTGCAGAGAATTCCGATCCCCCTAAAAGAGAGCGGGCACGGGGCAACCGCCCCTACAAAATGGAAGAGTCTACTCTTTCGTTCCCCTTAAGAAGGGGGATGCGAGGGGGATCGAAATAGGTCCAACTTCATAAAAAATCGGTATAACCATGAATATTATCTGTGAAATCAGGAGCATTAAAACATGATTAACTCATCTTTGCTGTTAGCGATACAATCAACCACTCCCTCAACGCCGGAGTGGTCGCCAATGGTAGGACTGACAATGATTTTATGCAATTTGCTCGCGATCGCGATCGGCTACTACGGCATCAACAAAGAAAACCGAGGCAAAGGCCCAGCTTTACCCGTTGCAGTCCCTGGAATGTTCAAAGGCTTCGGCATCCCGGAATTGCTGGCAACAGCCAGCTTGGGCCACTTGCTGGGGGCTGGAGTCATCTTGGGCTTGGGTAACGCCGGAGTTCTTTAGAAATCGCGGCAACCGGAGAGGCAAGGGGGAGAACAGATATAATAGAAACTCTTTGTTGCTCTCCTTTCCCAAGAAAATTTCATGCAGACAGCTTGGCGAATCGGCTCTTTATTTGGCATCCCCCTACTGATAGATTATTCGTGGTTTATAATTTTAGCCCTAGCAACCCGCGAATATGCCAGCAGTTACCGCCTGTGGGGGCCTGCGCTCTCCTGGAGTGCAGGGTTGGCCATAGCTCTGATGCTGTTTGGTTCGGTGCTGTTGCACGAACTAGGACACAGCTTGGCGGCTATATCGCAAGGGATTAAAGTTAATTCTATTACTCTATTCTTATTTGGCGGAGTTGCATCGATCGACTCGGAATCAAAAACTCCCGGTCAAGCTTTTCAAGTAGCCATCGCCGGCCCTCTGATCAGCTTCGCGCTGTTTTTAATCCTCGGTTTGGGTTCTCAAGTTCTCCCTCAAACAAGTTTGATTGCTATTGTAACAGAGAGGGTAGCAGAAATAAATTTAGTTTTGGGATTGTTTAACTTAATTCCCGGCTTGCCTTTGGACGGAGGACAAGTTTTAAAATCAGCAATTTGGAAAATTACCGGCTCTCGATTTGCCGGCATTCGCTGGGCGGCAAAAACAGGACAAGTTTTGGGTTGGTTGGCGGTTGCTTTTGGTCTAAGTGTATGTTTGTTAGCGCGCCAGTACGGCGGCTTGTGGATTGCGCTGATCGGCTGGTTTGCGATTCGGAATGCCACAGCCTACAGAGACTTTGCTTCGCTGCAAGAAGCTTTGCTCACAACTAAAGCCGGCGATGCGATGAGCCGCGAGTTTCGAGTTGTAGATGCAGATTTGACTTTGCGAGAATTTGCCGATCGCTATTTGTTAGAAGTCAATCCGTTTGCATTTTACATTGCTGCGACCAACGGGCGGGATTTGGGCTTAGTGTCGATCGACGATATCCGCTTGACAGAGCGCAGTCAGTGGCAAATTCAGACTTTGCACAACATTTTGCAACCCCTGGCAAAAACCCCCACAGTCTCAGAAAAAGCATCCATCGCAGAAGTAATTAACACAATGGAAGCCGGTCAACTCTCCCGAATCATCGTCCTCTCGCCCATTGGTTCAGTCGTAGGGACGATCGATCGGGGCGACATCGTGAAAGTTTTGGCGAAATACCTCAAACCCCAGATTTCCGAAGCCGACATCAAGCGCAGCAAAGAAGAAAACATTTATCCCCAGGGATTGCAGTTAGATGCGATCGCCAAAACAGCACGGGAAAATTAAAAATTGGGCATCAACCATCGGCATAATTGACAAGTTAAGATGCAAGTAAGTAGTCGGACATAAATATAGCATTTCAAGCGAAAGATGAGGGGCATTGGCCCGCGCAGGGCATAGGGCGAGCGCGAAGCGGAGGGATTGGGCATTGGGCAAACAGGGCATCGGGCATCGGCCAAACAGGCCCGCGCAGGTCATTGGGCATTGGGCATACTTTACTTTCTTTAGAACCGCTATAAACGTTAATTCTGAGAAGCTAATTTCCTTGCTGTAAGGAACTTCAGGGCGATCGCATTATTCTTTTAATTATGACCGCCTCCGATCGCACTTTGTCAAATAGGGTTGAAAAAAAGAATTATGATGCCCAAATTCTTTAAGAAATTTCATCATCAATTGGGAAAGAAACGTTGGAGTTGGAAAAACTTAACTAATTCCTTCTCCTTCCCTGACTTGCAACCTCTGGCGATCGCCTGGATTGCCGTGACAGGAACTGTCTTAGGAACGCGACATTTAGGTTGGTTGCAGCCATTGGAATTAAAAGCTTTTGATTTGATGGTACAGTTGCGCCCCGATCCGGGTGCTGACCCTAGATTGCTGGTAGTAAAAATCACAGAACAGGACATTCTTGCTTTTAAGAAATGGCCGATTTCCGATCGCGTTTTAGCAAAAGCGATCGCCGAATTAGCCAGTCTAGAACCCGCCGTTATCGGTCTGGATATCATTCGCGATATCCCCTACGAACCGGGAAATGCAGAATTAGCCGCTCAATTCAAAAACCCCAAAGTCATCGCCATTACCTCCATCGGCGACTCCGAGCGCGAGCGAGCTGGGCCGCCTCCCAACATATCCAAAAAACAGATAGGATTTAGCGATCTAATCCTCGATCCAGACGGCATAGTTCGCCGTAATTTTATTTTTACTTTTCATCAAGACTCGACGCTCAATTCATGGGCGATGCGGTTGGCATACAACTATTTTGACACCAAAAAGATAGAAACAATAATTACCGAAAACAACGAAATAAAAATCGGAAACACTGTTTTTGGGCGACTGAAGCCGGATTCAGGAGGGTATCAGACAATTAACAGTCAAGGCTATCAAATCATGCTCAATTACCGCTCTCCTGAAAATGTTGCAAATACCGTGACACTAAGTCAAGTTTTGGAGGGCAAGCTTGACCCCAAATTGGTGAAAGATAAAATAGTGCTAATCGGGGTGAGCGCCCCAACTGTAAAAGATATTTTTTCTACTCCTTACAGCGCTACTGTCAGCGGAAACCGCCTGATGCCTGGGGTATTGATTCACGCCAGCGCAACTAGCCAAATTATCAGCGCAGTTTTAGACGGTAAAGGGCTATTTTGGTTTTGGGATGAATGGCAAGAAATGCTGTGGATTGCTGTTTGGGGAGCAGTTGGCGGCTGTTTGGCTTGGCGGCTAGAACATACGCTCAGTTTCACTGTCAGCGCGATCGCACTTGGCGGCATCTTGTGGGGATTCACATTTTTTCTATTCACTCAACAGGGGTGGATACCTGTGACAGGGGCGACTCTGGCATTGGCGATCGTCCCAGCAGTTGTCATCACATACAAGTACCACCAGTCAAGACAGCAGCAAGAAATTGTCATGAAACTTTTAGGACAGCAAACTTCACCGGCGATCGCCAAGGCTTTGTGGAAAGAGCGCGTCCATCTCCTCCAGTCCGGGCTATTGCCAGGGCAAAGAGTAACAGCTACAATGATCGTGACTGACTTGCAAGGTTTTAGCACAATTTCTGAAAAACTACCCCCAGAAATAGTAATGCCTTGGTTGAACGAATATTTATCAGCAATGGCCGAGGAAGTGCAAAAACATCAAGGCGTGATTAATAAATTTACCGGAGATGGAATGCTGGCAGTATTTGGCGTGCCAATTCCCCGCACAACTCCCGCAGAAATTGCCGAAGATGCTCGCCTTGCAGTATCTTGCGCTCTAGCTATAAGTTCGCGCTTACCAGCCATGAATCAAAGTTGGATCGATCGCGATTTACCAGCAGCAAAAATGCGAGTCGGAATTTTTACAGGGCCGATCGTCGTGGGCAGCTTGGGAGGCAAAACCCGTTTAGAATACGGAGTAATCGGCGACAGTGTAAATATCGCTTCTCGCCTCGAAAGCTGCGAAAAACACCGACAAGAAGACACCTGCCGGATCTTGATTGGCGAAGAAACTTTAGTGCATCTTGAAGACAAATTTGAGGTAGAATCTTGGGGAGCTTTACCTTTAAAAGGCAGGGAGCAAAAAGTAAATGTATACCGCGTATTGGGAGAAAAAATGTTGGGAAAGTAAACAGCGACAATTTATTTAAAAAAACCGGCAATTGTTATGAAAAAAAATAGTAATTTTCGCTTCAACTCGATCGCCTTTGGTGCCATATTATTGATAGCAGCATTTAACGCTGGCCAATGGGCAAGTCTGGCACAGCCAATGCCGAGGGAAGAGCCCGGCAAACCGCTGACTCAATCGGGAGGGCCGCGCTTCGTTCAGCCCAGTGAAGATGACGTACAGCCGCTAAGTTCACCATCAAGACCTTTGCGCGGTGGCGGCTGCGCGATCGACTCCCAGCTAAATCCAATAAATCTCACATCCTTAGCCCCTCAAAATAAAATCGCACGGACTGTTTCGGACAATCCAACATTCTTTTTCTACCTGCCTCCAACAAGGGCGAAATTAGCCGAATTTATCCTACAAGACGCCAGCGGCAAGGAGATTTACCAACAGACTCTGGCAATTAGCAATGTCTCGGGGACGATCGAGGTTAGTATCCCCGCCAATAAAAATGTGCCGCCCTTGGAAGCAGGCAAAAGTTACCGTTGGAGTTTTACAGTGATTTGCGACTCTCAAGACAGATCCGGCGATATGCTCGAAAGGGGTACTGTGCTGCGAGTTGAACTCAGTGCAGATATCCGCAGTCAATTAGAAAAGGCAGATCCGCGCCAGAAAAGCTTTATTTATGCTGAAAATGGGATTTGGCAAGATGCCATCAGCACCCTAGCAGCAGCAAGACGGGCTCAGCCTGACGATCCAACCCTCAAGGCTGATTGGGAAAGCTTGTTGGATTCAGTGAAATTGGGCAAAATTGCTAAAGAGCCGATCGTCCAAACTGAAGAATTTCAACCAGAACCATAGAGTTAGACGACTGTCAAAAGATTCAAAATAACCCAGAAAAGGCTCCGGCGGTACGTCAAGCCGGGGAATATCTGGGTTTTGGATTTATTATGGTGCGAGTTCTTGAGGTGTTCCCACGCTTTGTAAAAAATGCTTGTTTCAAAAATGATATCATACCCGGTCGATCGCCATCACAAAAACCATTCCGTTCGCAGTGCGGACTTTAGTCCGTAAGAAAAGAGCGGACTAAAGTCCGCACTACGAACCTTATACCATTTTTCTAAAGATTTGCTATGGATAAAGTCCGAAGCCCCCCCAAAGCATCGGGGGGGTTGGGGGGGTAAACTGTAGCGCTACTTTATGAAATTGGTATTACTGATATCCGTAGATTAACTACTAAAAAATACCCTCAATTATGCCTGCACGCAACAGTTTGCAATTACCAGAAATCGAACTTTCCTACCTAGAATGGAACTCAGCAACAGAGACAGAAAAATCAACAGAAAAAGTTCCGCGCTTGTTGCTACTGCACGGTTTAGCAGATAGTGCCGCTGTCTGGACTAGCCTCGGCAATTACTTGTCCAACCGCTATCATATTGTAGCGCCAGATATGCGCGGCCACGGAGAAAGCAGCAAACCGGAAACCGGCTATACTTTTGCAAGTGCGATCGCAGATTTAGAAGCTTTGATGGCACATCTCAACTGGCCTTCCTGCCACATTTTGGGGCATTCTTGGACGGGAAAACTAGCACCAATTTGGGCGAGACAAAATCCCGATCGCTTTTGCAGTATGATTTTAGTAGACCCGATCTTCATCACCAAACTGCCCGCAGCGATGAAACTCACCCTGCCAATTGTTTACCGAAAATTAGATTGTCTCAAATGTATGGGCCCGTTTGCGACTTTAGCCCAAGCACAAACAGCCGCCAAACAATCGGGAGAATACGCTGGTTGGAGTGAACTACAGCAAATGATATTCCAACACCAAATCGAACAAAAATTAGACGGAAGTTGGGGTAGTAAATTTACGATTCCCGCCAGAAATCAGATATTTGAACAAGTCATGAAAGTTGCCGGTTTGACTGAAGATATTGAGATTCCAACTTTGTTCGTACAGCCGGAAAAAGGCGTAAATCGCATGGATTGGCAAATGCAGCCCTATCAGAGATACTTAAAAAATCTAGTAATTCAAAAAGTACCGGGAAATCACTGGTGTTTTTTGACTCAACCGGATACTTTTAATCGCACTGTGGCAGATTTTTTAGAGGGGGCGAGACAGTGAATGTAGAAATTATCGCACATCGGGGTTTTTCGGCGATCGCCCCTGAGAACACTTTAGCAGCTTTTGAACTGGCGATCGCCCGCAAAGCTAATTCGATCGAATTCGACATCCAGCTATCCGCCGACAGCGTACCGGTGATTTTTCACGACGCAACATTAGATAGAATCACTGGATTTTCTGGTAAAGTCAGGGAACAAACTCTGTCTCAATTGCAGAAACTTGATGCGGGAAAATGGTTTAGCGATGAATTTTTAGGACAAAAAATCCCTACTTTCGCAGAAGCATTAGCTATCCTCAAAAATGTTGACAAATTTCTCTATTTTGATGTCAAGCCGCACTGCGAATGGTCGGATGCAGAAGTGGCGGATTTTGTCAATACTTTGCAGGGCGCAGAAATTCAACACAAATGCGTTATTACCTCGTTTAGCGAGCAATTTTTGGCACAAGTGCGGCGGGTAGATGACGATTTGGCGATCGGACACATTGTTGCTAATCTAGAAGCATACAAAACTCAATTATCTCAAGCTGTGGCGCAGGGCGATAACTTGATTAGCAGCCAGTATCGCGTTTTGCTAGAAAATCCCGCACTGATTCAAGAAAGCCGCAGTCAGGGAGTTGACATTGTGGCGTGGACGGTGGACGATCCAGAAGATATGCAAAAGTTAATTGATTTGGGTATCACTCGGATTGTCACTAATTGTTTGATATAATTTGTTTAACTTGATATATTGCACCACGATCGAGAACGGGCAAGATGCCCGTTCCACAAAACTCAATTATATAGATGAATTATTTTCGCCAAAGCATCCAGGAAATGTCGGGTTACGTGCCGGGAGAACAGCCACCGGCAGGCACAAAAATCATTAAACTAAATTCTAATGAAAATCCCTATCCGCCTTCTCCCAAAGCCTTAAAAGTTCTTCAGGAAATAGACGGAGAAATGCTGCGGCGCTATCCCGATCCAACGGGCAAAATTTTCCGCATTGCTGCCAGTCAAGTTTTGGGATTTCCTGACGATTGGATTGCGGTAGGTAACGGCAGCGATGATTTATTAAACTTGATAGTTCGCGCTGCGGGCGAATCAGGGAAACAGATTGTTTGTCCCGCGCCAACCTATGTATTGTACCGCACTTTGGCACAAATTCAAGATGCAGAATTTGTGGAAGTTCCTTATCCCGACGATTACAAGTTACCAGTCGATTTGTTAATAGCAGCCAGAGGTGCTGTGACATTTGTCGCTTCGCCAAACAGTCCATCGGGAACAGCTATTTCTGTGGCAGATTTGGAGAAACTGGCTCAAGAGTTATCGGGTATTCTTGTGATTGATGAAGCTTATGTAGATTTTGCCGAAGATAATGCTTTGGAGTTGACAAAAAAGTACAGTAATGTTATAGTTTTAAGGACGCTTTCAAAAGGTTATTCGCTGGCGGGATTGAGGTTGGGTTTTGCTATAGCAAATCCGCTGCTGCTGGCTGAATTAAATAAAGTTAAAGACAGCTACAATGTTGATGCTGTAGCCTATGCGGTGGCGGCAAGTGCGATCGCAGATTCAGAGCACAAAACAGCCAACGCCGAAAAAGTCAAGGCTTCCAGAGCAACACTAGCCGTCATTTTCAAAGAATTAGGCTTTGAAGTTTGGCCCTCGCAAACCAACTTTTTGTTAGTGCGATCGCCCAAGGGCGATGCAGAAAGAATTTATCAAACACTGAAAAAACGGGGAATACTGATTCGATACTTCAATCAGCCGCGATTAGAAGACAAATTGCGGATTAGTGTAGGTACGGAAGAACAGAATCAAATATTAGTTAAAACCTTGAAGGAAATCCTATAAATAACCACATAACTCAAATTAATTTCTAGCGATGACTTTAGTCCTGAGATTTTTATGATGACTTTAGTCCTCACTAAAAATAGCCCTGTTACGGATAATTATTAGGATTGTCAATCGCCAGCCCGGCCGACTGAGCAATATCCAGCAATCGGTTGTCCGCAGAAACAAAAATTAGTTGAGTTTCTGGCATTGATCTTAAAACAGATTGAACCCACATTCCGCACCCTAACTGTCACATGGGGATGGAGGTGGGTTCTGTGGCAGCGATTGGTGGCGTTTGCTAGGTCATTCTGAGTACAAATACTTAAGCAAGTGCTGTTTGAGACACAAGCTGA
>NZ_JADEXD010000023.1 GCF_015207285.1 Tychonema sp. LEGE 07203
AAATAGATAGTTTGGAAACATTGCCGATTTATCCGGGTTTAGCAGAATTTATTGACAAAATTCGCGTTTCTGGACTAAAAATGGCCGTAGTTAGCGGGGCCATGCGATCGGATATAGAATTAGTGCTAGAGCGAGCCGGTTTGGCAGCAAACTTTGAGTTAATTGTCGCCGGTGACGACTTGACGGCGAGCAAACCAGAAGCCGACTGCTATCTGTTGGCTGTGGAACTTCTCAACCAGAAATATCCCGGTTTAAACCTGCAACCGATCGAGTGTTTGGCCCTAGAAGATACTTTTGTTGGGATTGAAGCAGCGAAAAAAGCGGGGATTCAAGTTGCGGGAGTGACTCACACTTATCCGTTTCACATGATCCAGCGCCAAGCTAATTGGACGGTGGACTATTTGGCTGATTTAGAGTTGGACAGAGTTACTCAGCTTTGCTCGATCGCCCCCACCGAGCCGGCAGCAGAAAACTCTTGACGTTTTTAGCCCTTACGTGCTAATGTTGGTCACGGTTTGCAAAATTGAAAGTCAATGCAATTTGCAAGCCTTTGAGATTCGGCAATCGAGCATCTAAAATGCTAAATTGAAAGTCAATCAGGGGAATTAGCTCAGTTGGTAGAGCGCTGCGATCGCACCGCAGAGGCCAGCGGTTCGAGTCCGCTATTCTCCATAAATCACCTATATTAGTACGCGCGGGCGATCGCACCCTCAATTTTCCAGTTAAATCTCGGACGAAAGAAACCGCGTTTTGAACCGAGATTGAGAGTTTTAGGCAAGTATTTTGATTGAAAAACAAAGGTGATGGCTGCCCGTCGATTGGGGCATTGCATCTCGGAAGTTGAAGGGGAGTCTCAAATTGAGATTTAACAGCGTCGGGGCTGCCGTTTTTCGGATCGTCGCGCAGTTTGACATTTGCGCGTGCGGGCGATCGAATTTCTGCCTAACTCCAAGCATCAATCACTGTTTCTATAAAAAAGCGAGTTTCTCAATTCAGACTAATTGCTGACATGAGGTATTCTGATGTCTCAACTCCATTTTTGCTAAAGTTTCCACAACATCCGACAAAACCTTCATTTTATCAATCAATAATAAGTTTTGTATCTAAGTATACAACAGTATACTAAACCAAGTCTTAATATCAACTCGTCATATGTTATTATTCTCAATCATCTGACTGAGCTATTTAAGAGTAACAAAGAAAAATGACCAAGCGATTCGATCGGCGGAAATTTCTTTTATACGGTTCTGCTACCCTCACATCAAGTTTATTCCTCAAAGCTTGTAGAACTCCGACTCCAACAACCACCCCAGTCGCTTCTCCAACAGCAATAGGAACTACACCAGCAGCAGGCGGTGGAAACACGATCAAAGTAGGAATTTTGCATTCCTTGAGCGGCACAATGTCAATCAGCGAAAAAAGCGTTGTCGATGCCGAACAATTAGCGATCGAAGAAATCAACAAAGCTGGAGGTGTCCTCGGAAAACAAATCGAAGCAGTAATAGAAGATGGCAACTCAGACTGGCCGACTTTTGCCGAAAAAGCCAAAAAATTGATCGACCAAGATAAAGTTGTCACCGTCTTCGGCTGCTGGACATCCGCCAGCCGCAAAGCAGTATTGCCAGTATTTGAAGAAAAAAATCACATGCTCTGGTATCCCGTACAATACGAGGGTCAAGAGTGCTCAAAAAACATCTTTTACACCGGGGCTGCGCCCAACCAACAAATCGAACCAGCAGTTGAGTGGCTGCTAGAAAATAAAGGCAAAAAATTCTTTCTAATCGGGTCTGACTACGTTTTTCCCCGCACGGCAAACACCATTATCAAAGCACAGCTAGCCGAGAAAGGCGGCGAATTAGTTGGGGAAGATTACATTCCTTTAGGCGGTACAGAAGTCACGCCAATTATTACTAAAATCAAGGCAGCTTTGCCCGACGGCGGGGTCATCTTCAATTCCCTCAACGGCGACAGCAACGTCGCATTTTTCAAACAGTTGCAGGGTGCAGGTTTGGACCCGGACAGGTATCCGTCAATGTCTGTGAGTATTGCAGAAGAAGAAGTAAAGGCGATCGGCGTAGAATATCTCAAAGGTCATTACGCCGCCTGGAATTACTTCATGACAGTGGACACTCCGGAAAATCAAAAGTTTGTCGAAGCATTCAAAGCAAAATACGGCAATGACAGAGTGACCAACGACCCAATGGAAGCAGCTTACATCATGGTTTACCTGTGGAAGCAAGCCGTCGAAAAAGCCGGGACAGCCGACGATTTGGATAAAGTGCGGGCAGCAGCTTTGGGTCAAACCTTTGACGCGCCGGAGGGCAAAGTTACCCTGGAAAACAACCACCACCTTGCTAAATTTGTGCGGTTGGGTCAAGTGAGAGATGACGGTTTGTTCGATATCGTTTTTGCTACGCCAGAAGCAGTGAAACCGATTCCTTGGAATCAGTTTGTCGCTGAAACCAAAGGATTTTCCTGCGATTGGTCAGATCCGGCCAAAGGCGGCAAATTCAAGGCGACCTAAGTTGAACGGTAGGGAAACTCAACCTACACTATCAACTAAGTTTTTATACTGTAGGTTGGGTTCAACCATAGGGAAACTCAACCTACATTATAAGGAATACCCTGAAAACCCTGTGACTTTAGTCCAGAGATGAAAGGGCATGGCAGGATAAATCCTGCCTGTCAGATATAGCAATCCTAAATGATTCAGATAAATTTGTAGGGGTAGTGCCAAAAATGCCTATCCCCCTATCTATCGGGTTATTCACGGGGCAAGCGAACCCCTACAATAATTATATAAATGATTTAGGATTGCTATACACCAAGTGCACAAATATTTGGCAAGCGTGCTATCGTCAGAAGAGTTGAAAGTTGCGAATTTTGAGATACGGATGCTCAAAATAATTAATCAAAACAAACCAAGACTAAAGTTCTGAACCGATTAAATCGTCAGTAAAAGACGTTAAAACCTACCCCAAGACTGTAGGAAAGTCACGACCGAGGAGCTAGTTGCAATACGCTTGATAGTAGGCAACCATTTTTGGTAAAAGGATTGCGCCCGGAAACCCTAGCAATAGGGATATTCAGGCCCGAAAGTCTTAATAATCCCCCTAGCTTTAGCGCGGGGAGTGTCAATAACTATAGCATTTCGAACTCTCATATGAGGTGCTGTCGGGCATAGGACATCGGCCTTTGCGGCCAAACCGGGCATACCTCACAACGAGCTCGAACCGCTATAAGTTTTTATACTGTAGGTTGGGTTCAACTATAGGGAAACCCAACAATCATTAGACATCTCCAATAATACTCGTTTCACAGGCCCGACAGCCTGTTCAAAACAGGCTTTTCTGGAGATGCCTATAGATTGTGCGTTGGGCGGAGTGAAACGGAGGGTTCGTTCCTCACGGGGCCCAACCTACGCTATCAATTAAGAGGAAAAAAATGGCTGTACTCGACAGTTTATTCAACGGCATTAGCATCGGCGCTGTTTTACTAATTGCAGCCCTAGGATTGGCGATTATTTTTGGGCTGATGGGCGTGATTAATATGGCTCACGGCGAATTGATGATGCTGGGGGCTTATACAACTTTTGTAGTGCAGAATGTCTTCAAAGGTATGGGAGGATTTGC
Organism: Tychonema sp. LEGE 07203; assembly: GCF_015207285.1. GTDB lineage: Bacteria > Cyanobacteriota > Cyanobacteriia > Cyanobacteriales > Microcoleaceae > Microcoleus. The sequence goes on from NZ_JADEXD010000023.1 coordinate 3,633, forward strand.
CTCTGAAACCTATATTTTATTTGCCGTGCCTTTAGCTTTTTTAGTAGCGGCGCTGGTAGGATTAATTCTCGAACGCGGAGTGATTCGCTATCTCTACGGGCGGCCTCTAGAAACATTGCTGGCGACGTGGGGCGTAAGTTTAATTTTGCAGCAGTTTGTCCGCAGCGTTAGTTGGGTGCTGGTAGCGGGAATTTCTGTATTTTGTTTGCTATTTTTTGGCGGGTTGCAGGTGCTGAAGCGACGCCCGGATTTCGATCGCACTCGCAGCACATTTATCGCCATACTTTTACCTTTGTCTTTGGGTATTTCTTGGGCTGTCAGCGCACTTTTAAGCGAAACTTACAAACTCGCAGTAACTAAACCTTGGTTTGGCTCTCAAAATGTTGATGTGACAGCGCCTGCATGGCTGCGCGGCGGCATCCCGCTGGGAAATTTTCAACTGCCCTACGCCAGACTTTTTATTATTGCGCTGACAGCAATTTGTTTGGCGGGAATTTACCTATTTTTGCAAAAGTCTGTGTGGGGATTGCGGATTCGCGCTGTGACGCAAAATCGCAGCATGAGCGCTTGTTTGGGCATACCTACCGAGAAAGTAGATGCGCTGACTTTTGCTTTGGGTTCGGGGTTGGCTGGTGTTGCTGGCTGCGCGATTAGTCTGATCGGTTCGGTAGGCTCAAATACCGGACAAAATTATATTGTCGATACTTTTATGGTTGTGGTTGTCGGCGGTGTTGGCAAGATTGTGGGCAGTGTAGTTGCTGCAATGGCGATCGGCACTGCAAATTACCTGATCGGCTCTGGGACAATAGCATTAATGTTTGCTCCTGTCAAGCCCTTAGCTGATTTTTTCACATTTTTCGCCACCACCAGCATGGCAAAAGTCATGGTATTTGCCTTAATTATGGCTTTTCTGCAAGTGAAGCCGGGAGGAATTTTTCCCCAAAAAGGACGCACTGTTGAGAATTAACAACTACAGCTTCGATCGCCAAAAAAATGAAAAATACACAAAAAAAGGCACGGCTAAAAGAAGCAGCAATTGTAGGGGCGATCGCCCTGACATTCATATTGCTCGTCCCAGGAATACTTCCAGACGCTCGTCTCAACCAATTGGGCCGATTTTTAGCACTAGCAATTGCAGCCCTCGGCATAGACTTAATCTGGGGATACACCGGTTTGCTCAGTTTAGGGCATGGGGTATTTTTTGCCCTAGGCGGCTACGCCTTCGCCATGCACCTAAAACTACAAATTCCCCCAACAGCCAGCACTCAACTGCCCGAATTTATGAGCCTCTACGGCGTTACTGAACTGCCTTGGTTTTGGCAACCATTTTACTCTTTTCCCTTCAGTCTCCTCGCAGTATTTCTCATCCCCGCCATCTTGGGCGGACTTTTAGGTTACTTAGTATTCCGCAATCGAATTCGAGGCGTTTACTTTTCAATTCTCACCCAAGCAGCAACAATAGTATTTTTCAACTTTTTCAACGGCCAGCAAAAACTGATTAACGGCACCAACGGACTCACCGACTTTAAAACCCTGTTCGGAGCCTCAGTAAACGATCGAGATACTCAATATATTTTCTACATTCTCACCGTACTATTTCTCGTAGCAACCTACGCCCTCTGCCGGTGGCTGACAAGCGGGCGTTTCGGGCGGTTGCTCGTAGCAATTCGCGACGACGAAGTGCGCCTGCGTTTCTCAGGTTACAATCCCACAGGATACAAAGTTTTAGTATTTGCAATTTCCGCCGGTTTGGCAGGGATTGCAGGCGCTTTATTCACCGTACAAACAGGAATTATTTCCCCGAAAGCGATGGACATTGCATTTTCCATCGAAATGGTAATTTGGGTAGCAGTAGGAGGCCGCGCCACATTATCGGGAGCAATAATCGGAGCGCTGCTAGTCAATTTCGGCAAAAGTTTCTTGAGCGAACAATTTCCTGAGTTCTGGCTATTTTTTCAAGGTGCGCTATTCTTAATAGTAGTCACAGTCCTGCCCGACGGCATAGTCGGATGGCTGCAAAATCAAGATTTTGAACACATCCGCCGCCTGTTCAAAAAACCAAAGTACGCATCAACTTACCCCAGCCTGGAACAAGACCCCGAAGTACAGCTCGAAAAAGAAGAACTTGAACATTGAATGCTAAAAAATGATATCTGGTATGCTTGCGGATTTCCAACTAAAGATTTTGTAGTAAAATAACTCAATTATTTAACATGAGGAGAAACATATGGCAGATATTATTGACTACAAAATCTACGGCGACGACTTGCAACTGATCGAAATTGAACTCGACCCCAGAGAAGGCGTCAGAGCTGAAGTGGGAGCCATGACATACATGGAAGGCGACATCCAGATGCAAACAGCCACAGGTGGTGGCATATTTCAAGGTTTCAAACGGATGCTGACAGGGGAAAGCTTTTTTATTAGCACCTTTGTCAACAGCGGAAATCGCAAGGCCCGCGTCGCTTTTGCCGCCCCCTATCCGGGGAAAATAATTCCCCTCGATTTAGGTAAACTTGGCGGCAAATTTCTGTGTCAAAAAGACTCATTTCTCTGTGCGGCAAACGGTATTGACATTGATGTAGCTTTCACCAAGCGACTCGGTGCCGGTTTCTTTGGCGGAGAAGGCTTTATTCTGCAAAAATTGCAGGGTGACGGACTAGCTTTTGTTCATGCGGGAGGAACAATAGTTGAGAAAAATTTGGGAGTTGGCGAAGTGTTGCGGGCAGACACTGGTTGTTTGGTCGCTTTTGCGCCGACTGTAGATTACGATATTCAGTTTGTGGGTGGCTTTAGAAATGCTCTGTTTGGCGGCGAAGGCTTGTTTTTAGTCAAGCTAACCGGGCCTGGCAAAGTGTATTTGCAAAGTCTGCCGCTCTCGAAGTTAGCTGAGCGGATTATGGCGGTAAATCCAGCTCCTTTAACGAGCAATTCTAGCAGTTCTAGCTTCGAGTAAAAGGTTTGTAGCGAGGACTTCAGTCCGCATTCAGGCTAAATTTGTAAGAAACAACTAAAGTTCTTACTACAAATATTCAGCAATAAAAGACTCAAGCCCTTACTACAAATCTTCAACAAACATTCAATATAATTCCTGACAAATACATGAATAAAAAAGTATTAGAAATAGAAAACTTGACTGTTAGCTTTGACGGCTTTAAAGCCATCAACGGTTTGAATTTTAGTATGGATGCGGGCGAACTGCGAGTTATCATTGGCCCCAACGGTGCGGGGAAAACAACTTTTCTCGATTCGATTACCGGGAAGGTGCAGCCGACGGAAGGGCGGGTAATCTTTAAAGGACGCAATTTACGCAAATTGTCGGAATATCAGATTGCTCGCCTCGGTATTGGCCGCAAGTTTCAAACGCCGCGAGTTTATTTGAATTTAACACCGCGGGAAAATTTAGAGCTATCTTGCAACGGAAATAAAAATGTATTTCCAACTTTGTTTAAGGGTTCTCCTGTAGCTGAAAAGCGCACGGTTGCAGGTTTGTTAGAAACAATTGGTTTAGTTGCTAAAGCTGATGTTCCTGCTGGTTTGCTTTCTCACGGGGAAAAGCAGTGGTTGGAAATTGGGATGTTGGTGGCTCAATCTCCCGATTTGTTGTTGGTGGATGAACCTGTGGCGGGTTTGACTGATGAGGAAACGGCGCTGACTGGAGATTTGCTGATTTCGCTGGCCGAAAGTCATTCGGTGTTAGTGATAGAACACGATATGGAGTTTGTGCGGCAAATTGCTCAAAAGGTGACGGTTTTGCATCAGGGTGCTGTTTTGTGTGAAGGAACGATGGATGAGGTGCAAAATGACGATCGCGTAATTGAAGTATATTTGGGAAAACCAGAAGAGTAGTCATTAGTCATTAGTCATTAGTCATTAGTCATTAGTCATTAGTCATTAGTCAGTATAAAAATAACAGTTAACAGTCAACAGTCAACAGTCAACAGTCAACAGTCAACAGTCAACAGTCAACAGTCAACAGTCAACAGTCAACAGTCAACAGTCAACAGTTAACAGTCAACAGTCAACAGTCAACAGTCAACAGTCAACAGTCAACAGTCAACAGTCAACAGTTAACAGTCAATAATTATGCTAAAAGTTTCTGATTTGAATGTTTACTACGGTGAAAGTCACATTCTTCGCGGTGTAGATTTAACCGTTAATGCTGGGCAAATGGTTTGTTTGATCGGCCGCAACGGTGTTGGCAAAACTACGATGCTCAAAACTCTAATGGGGTTGCTGCAACCCCGCAGTGGCAGGATTAATTTTGGCGGTGAGTCTATTGTTTCTAAGTTGACTTACCAGCGGGCAAAGTTGGGCATTGGTTACGTGCCTCAAGGGCGCGAAATTATTCCCCGCTTGAGTGTTAAAGAAAATCTGCTTTTGGGTTTGGAAGCGAAAGCAATTCCTACAAAAAATCCTGAAGTTCCTGATGAAATTTTTGATTTGTTTCCGGTTTTGAAAACTATGCTCGATCGCATGGGGGGTGATTTGAGCGGGGGACAGCAGCAGCAGTTAGCGATTGCTAGGGCTTTGATGGGTGAGCCGAAATTGCTAATTTTGGATGAACCGACGGAGGGGATTCAACCATCGATTATTTTGGATATAGAAGCTGCGGTGCGCCGCGTGGTTGCGACTAGGGGTATTTCGGTCTTGTTGGTGGAGCAGCATTTGCATTTTGTGCGGCAAGCTGACTGGTATTATGCTATGCAAAAAGGGGGAATTGTGGCTTCGGGAAGCACTAGCGAATTGAGCGATGAGGTGATTCAGAGGTTTTTAGCTGTTTGATTTACATTTTTGGATCGATCTTTCGGATATTTGGGGGAAAATGTATATTTGGCTGCAGGGTAATGGGGAAAAAGGTAATTGGTAATTGGCGATAGATTCGGGACTTAGGATCGAAAACTTAATAACTTATATCAAATCCTCTCTTCATCGTCCTGTATTCATATCTCTATTCTCTCTCTGTGTCCTCTGTGTTCTAGCGCCGGTTAAATCACCTGACGATGCAACCGTCCACGATATTAAACACCTCCTACAGTCCTCTCTCCTGTAAGTTGCCTTCCTCAAAGGAGGCTCTTCCTCGCCCCAGAAGCATTACCAGGCTCTTCCTGGTAACGAGCAATACCCGCCTCGCCCGAAGTACGCAGCTCCTCTTGTCTCGATAATTGCGAAAGAGCGGATTGCTTGCGGATGTTTTTATTCTTAATAAAGTTTTACAATACCGATCTACACAAACACCAGATTCAGCAATTAAAATAAGCCTAATCCAAAATATCTACCACAACTTTTTTTTCAACCTAAACTTTTAGGAGTGCATCGAAATGTCAATTAATAAACTGCTCAGAAGCCGAACCACCGCATCGGCTGCGGGTTTTACATTTCTTGAGATATTAATAATTGTCACTATCCTCGGCATATTCAGCGCGATCGCCGCCCCAAGCTGGCTAATGTTCATCAACAACCACCGTTTAAAGCTATCGCTCGATCGAGCTTATTGGGCAATGAAACTAGCCCAAAGCAACGCCAAACGCGACAAAACATCATGGCAAGCCAGCTTCAAACAAGTTGGAGAAAGCGTACAGGTAGCAATTCACAAATCCGAAATTTCCCCGGCCCAAGTGCCAGCCAGTGAATGGAAAAGTTTAGAACCGCAAATTCAAATACATACAAATGATACAACATTGCGCCTAGTCGATGAGAACACAAATCAAGTTAGAAAAAATGGAACAGTCTGGCGAGCCATGTTCAATTACCGAGGTTGTCCAGTTTACAACCAGACTGACGAATGCGGTTTAACAAGCCTTCAAGCAAAAGGAAACCTCACACTATCTCATCCCAATCTCAAAAATGGCGATCGGTGCGTGATTATCTCCACTCTTTTAGGACATCAGCGCACCTCGAAAACCCAATCAAAATCCAATCCCAACAGCAACCAAAAAAGATATTGTTACTGATATAGCCTTTCTGTGCTCTGGTATGAGGTACTATCCGGGATAGGGCATAGGGCATAGGGCATAGGGCATAGGGCATAGGGCTATCCTCACTTTTTTGATAACCGCTATATCCAGTCAAGAAACGCAAATCTTGCATGGGGCGCGTTCACCCAAATATCAGCAGCAAAACCTCAATATTTGTCAACCCGCACCGCGCGCCGACAGGATTTTATTCGCATCAATTAATCGGCAGTGAATTAAAATTATGCAGGCCTGAATTGATCGCAATATGCAGGCCGGGGCGGGTTTAATTGCTCTGGGCACCGATGCGAGAAAAAGGTGAAGTTAGCCTGTACAGGATTTATCTCCACTCATATCGTTTCTGGTTGCATCGGAACAATAAAATCGAATCAACAGTGAACACTCAACCATTCAGTTTTTCCACCCGCCCGTCAACAGTCAACAGTCAACAGTCAACAGTCAACAGTCAACAATCATGTATCAGTGCAATCGGAATTGAGTTCGCCCGCCTTTCCTACTTCTTAGTCGGCGCAATCTTCTCAATATTAATCAGCGCTTCCATCACCGACTCCACAATCGGCGCGGCGACAACTCCTCCCGAACCGCCCTTGGGTTCATCAATCACTGCTAGGACAACATACTTAGGAGCTTCCACAGGCATTATCCCTACAAAGCTAGTAATAATTGCCTTGTTAGAATAACCGCCACCAGCATTAGCTTTTTGAGCCGTACCCGTTTTCCCAGCAATCCGATACCCGGCAATTTGGGCTGCTTTTCCCGTACCGCCATCAACCACTGTTTCCATCATTTCTAAAACCTGCTTAGTAGTTTTCGGCGAAAAAACTTGTTTCGGAACAGCCCTTGGAAGCTTCCAAAAAGCTTGACCGTCACGGTCGAAAAGTCCCCGCACAACATGAGGTGTTACCAACTTGCCACCGTTGGCCAAAGCTCCGTTAAGCTGTACCAACTGTATGGGAGTAATTGAAAAACCCTGACCAAAAGCAGTCGTAGCAACTTCTACGGGAGAATTAATAAATTGCTCTCGATTTTTGAGCTGACTGGTTACTTCAAAAGGCAAATCTGTTCCGGAAGTTTGTCCGAGTCCGAGTTTTTCTAAAGCTTGATAGTAAAGAGAAGATTTCATGCTTCTCATTAGGTGTACCATGCCCACATTACTCGAATGTTTCAAAATCTGAGTCACAGTGGAAGGCCCGCGGGCGCCGGCTTGTTGGTAATCGGAATTTTGGATAGTCCAGCCATCCATATAAATCCGGCCTTCATCTTTAAATACAGTGTTAGGTTTGACGGCACCGGCTTCGAGGGCGATCGCCACATTAATCGCTTTAAAGGTCGAACCAGGCTCGTAAACATCAGTTACAGCCCAATTTTTATAGCGCGACAAATCGAAATTAAAATATTGATTTGGGTCATAGGTAGGTTCCGCTACCACTGACAGCAATTCCCCGTTGCGGGCATCCATGACAATCACCGCGCCCCGCTTCGCCGCGTATTCCTTCATTTTGTCCTTGAGAGCAATCCGCGCCGCCCGCTGCAAGCGACTGTCGATCGTCAGTTGCAATTTCAAATCATCAAGCTGGACAAAACCTGCCGTCAGCCGATCGGGAACCCATTGCCCGTCGATCGACTTGCTAAACTGAATCGACGGCATCGATCGTTCCAGCAAATTCTGCTGGCTGTACTCTACCCCAGCTTGTCCCTTCCGTTCCCCATCCACATAACCCAAAACATCCGCCGCCAACTCCTGCTGCGGGTAAAAACGCTGCTGCTGTCGCACCAACTCCAGCCCATCCACCAGACTGTTTTTAATTTGCATCCGCCCCACGCGATCGGCCACCTCTTGAGCCAGAGAATCGGCAATTGTAATGCCGCTTTCGCCCAGATTAAACCGGCGCAGCAGTTCAGTTTCCGGCGTAGTGCCCGGACTCAGTTCGACCGGCAGCATCGGAGCCAAAGAAGCCGCAATTTCGGCCTTTGTATGGTTGAACAACTTCGGGTGAGCGTAGAGCGTGTACACCTGTCTGTCGATCGCCAAAACATTCCCCGCGCGGTCAACAATCGGGCGTCTCGGAACAAACGGCTTAGACTTGAGAGTTTGCTGCTGCTCTGCCTGTTTGCGTAGCGCCGGAGCTCGCGTCACCTGCAAATAAAACAAATTCACAGCCAGCCCCAGCCCCCCCAGCATCACAACTGCCCACACGGCCCACAACCGAAACTTGTTGCGCTTTAAACGCTCCTGCGACCACCGGGGCCAAGGTGGAACCGTCTGTTGTGTGCGGGGGCCGTTTGTGCCGGAAACTCTGGGTTTAGATTGTTTTTCCCACAAAGTACGCGCCGCGTCGCTATTCCTCCCGCGATCGCCCGACGGTTTTGGGCGTTTAAAGTTCGGCGATCTGTAGCGGTCAAAACGGGGGTCGTAGCTCATAATTTTAAAACTTAAAAAGCAAGTTAGACCATTTTAGATTTGAGATTTGAGATTTTGAATCTGGACTTGCACATCACAACCTGCATCAACCTAGTTTTTTACGGATTTTTCTCAAAAACCAAGGTGATGACTATCCGTGCCTCAGTCCCAATGAATCATTGAAATGGTGTTAATTATTTTTAATGTGTAACCTACTAAGGTTGGGATGCCCAAACCGATCGCGACTCGCACAAAAGCCTGACAGCAAGCAAGGCCCTCGGGCACTCTCCCCTCGCGTCTTCTGGGCCTTGACACTGCCCAAAAACCGGTACCGTGCCGCCCGATCGAGTCGCGGAGAACCAGAACTTTCCGACCAAAAATCAAGCTCGCCGATCGATTCGGTGGAGCCAATCTCAAATCTCAAACCTTCAATGCCTCAATAGCCCAATGGCGTTTCGGCATCCCCTTGATTTTTGATGGCGGGTTCTTCAGAATTTGGTGTCCGGGCCCCTAGCGATCGGCGATCGGGAACCGGCTGCAAGAAAATCGTGTCCGCAGGCTTCTGCGGAGCCAAACCGGTTTCTGGGTTTTGAGCTTCTTTAGCAAGTTGGTGTTTCAAAACTTCGCTAGCAGCAGTCAACTGCTGTTCCCGGAGGCGCAAAGTTTCCAGCTTTTGATACTCTTGACTCCACCGCTGCTGGCTGTAGACAGTCAAACCGTAGAGAGCCAGAGCACCGCCTAAAAGCAGAACCACAGCCGCTGAAGAGGCGCGCTCCACCCGCAAAAGAGATTGCAGCCACACCGGCTGCCACTGGCGATCGGGCATCACTTTCAGTACCGATGCTTCGGCCCTTGGCCTTGGCGGTGCCTCGGCGACCTCGTAGTGGGGCAATTCGGGCCCTGTCTTTGCCCGTCTCGCTCTGGCAATAGAAGTAACTTTGCTGTTGGGTCGGTCAGGGGCCCGCTTGTGGGTCGATCGGGAGCGGCGAGAATCCGCGGATCTGATAGCAGCAGTCATAGAGTTCACCAATACCTAGAGTGGGGCAGCTTCAGCTTGATTGAGGCTAGGAGTTTTTTGTTGCCGATCGTTCAGTTGTCACCAATCGCGACAATTTTGAATCGATCGGTTATCCTTACCCAAGATACATCACAAGCCAACCAACCCATCCTACCATCGGTCACTTTGACTTCAGGATTTGCAAAAAAAAATAAATCTTTGCCGATTCGCCAGAATCTAGGTGAAATTTATTAACAAATGCAGTATTGTAATCAACGAGCGAATCGTCGATCTATTCGTGCCAGCATGGTTTCTCAAGTACACTATTCCCTTCCTTGCGATGGGTTTTCACTTTGATTTAAGGAGTGTTTATGAACAAGGCATTAATTCGTTTGACTTTAGTAATGGGCTTGGCAGCAGCCCTCGGAGCCTGTGGCGGTGAAACCGGCGGCGGCGCTAGCCCTACTCCCGACACCACTACTACTCCTCCTGTTTCTGCTCCACCAGCAGTGCAGGAAACTCCAACACCCACTCCTGGGGCTGGTGCAACTATTACCCCTGCTCCTAAGAAGTCTCCCTAACTACGGCTATTAAGGAGTCTAGGCCCAGCGAGCCTAGCCAGGAGGTGAAAATTTCGCTCCTCGCATTTTTTCATCTCATTGGTCTAGGTCTCAAGTTGGCTGTTATTGGTTGTTGTTTGATGCTTGGACTATCCTTGGCTGTTCGATCGCACTGACAAAATTCACGCACTTGGTGGCGAAACCGCGTTCGGGGACTTGAAAAATATACCTGTCGGGCGATCGCCGGTGCCAAAAAAATCCAGCTATTCATCATCAGATGCCGATCGTCCTGAAACCGGAAAAATTCTATATCACATAGTGTCGAAAAAGTCAAAAAAATTTAGGTAAAAATCTAAATTATTCAATTTGTTTTAAGATTTATCCGAAAATTGGGTTGAAAACCCCGTCCTTTGAGGACTGCTTTAATTTTAAAGCTTTGTTACCGCGCCGCCACAATCCTGTGCCAGATAGCCTAGTCTAAGGTCAAAGAACAGGGACAAAGCTATGCAGATATTAATAAGTAAACGCTATCTCAAAATAAGCAGGCAGCGTCAAGACCATGCAGTCAAACTTGCCCAAGTGCGTAGTTCAGTCTAACGACTTGATAGCTTAGGTCGATTTGAGAATTAAAAACTTGGTAAAAAATCACTGCGAAAGCTAAATCGATTAACGACGCATCTTGGTATCAGTTCCGAATCAGGCTTGAATACTTTGGCAAGGTGTTTGAGAGGGTGACGGTTGCGGTTAACCCGCAATATACCAGCCAAGAATGCTCGCTTCTGCGGTGCAATTGTTAAGAAAACGCTATCAACTAGAACCCTGGTTTATCGGTGCGGTTTTGCAATCGATAGAGATGAAAATGCAGCTCGAAACATCCTGAGTCGGGGATTGGGTGCGGAGCGGGCATACCGGAACCTTTGCAGTTGACCTCTACTTTTGCTGGAGAAATCCAGGACAGAGCAAGTCGGCTCGTAGAACAAAAAATCCCCGCACGATCGCCCGCCCGGAGTGTCAAATAGTTAGAAGCTAGTCACTATCGGTAAAATCACAGCTCGACCGCCAGCAAGGCAACCGGATTGTCGGCTGTGTGCGCTGCAGGCGCGCGCAGGGCCGCCGCGGCACCTGCAAAATCATGCTAATAAATGGTAGGATGAGCAATCAAAAATGTATCTAAATGTAAAGTGCTGCGGCGCTCTAGGTTTTGAAAGCCATTTAGTTAAAAGATTCAGGTAGGTAGTTTTATGCCCGCGACCGTCCCCTTTGAACAGATTGACCGTATTGTTGGGAACCAGCACCACGATCCATTTGAAGTGTTAGGCCCCCACACGATCGAAGAAAATGGCAAAAAAGTCTGGGCTGTCCGAGCTTATCTGCCCAACGCGGATGAGGTATCGGTAGTATTGCCGGAGTCGAGGGCCCAATACCCGATGAAATCAGATCGTCACCCTCACTTTTTTGAATGTACGATCGACACCCCAGAACTAGCAAACTATCAACTGCGAGTCAAAGAAGGGGAACACGAACGTTTCATCTACGACCCCTACGCCTTTCGATCGCCCAAACTCACAGAATTTGACCTTCACCTATTCTCAGAAGGCAACCACCACCGGATTTACGAAAAACTCGGAGCCCACGTCACCTCCGTAGACGACATCACAGGAGTATATTTTGCCGTTTGGGCTCCGAATGCCCGCAACGTCTCAGTTTTAGGCGATTTCAACTATTGGGACGGCCGCAAACATCAAATGCGGAAATCCCAAAACGGCATCTGGGAATTATTCATTCCGGGACTACTCGTGGGAACTCACTACAAATACGAAGTGAAAAACCAAGACGGACATCCCTATGAAAAGTCCGACCCTTACGGTTTCCAGCAGGAAGTCCGGCCCAAAACAGCTTCAATTGTCACCGACCTAAATACCTACACTTGGCACGACAGTGCTTGGATCGAACAGCGGAGGCACACAGACCAACTGACTCAGCCGGTTTCGGTTTACGAATGCCACATCGGTTCTTGGCTGCACGCCAGTACAGACGAACCCGCGATGCGGCCAAATGGTGAGATAGAACCAGCCGTTGCGGTTTCAGAACTCAAACCGGGCGCGCGGTTTCTGACTTACCGGGAACTGGCCGCGAGACTGATTCCCTACGTCAAAGATTTGGGATTCACTCACATCGAAATGCTGCCCATCGCCGAACATCCCTTCGACGGTTCCTGGGGCTATCAAGTAACCGGCTATTTCGCCCCAACATCCCGCTACGGCACACCCGAAGATTTCATGTATTTTGTAGACCAGTGCCACGCCAGCGGCATTGGCGTAATCGTGGACTGGGTGCCGGGACATTTCCCTAAAGACGGCCACGGTTTGGCTTTCTTTGACGGAACTCACTTGTACGAACACGCCGATCCCCGCAAGGGCGAGCACAAAGAGTGGGGAACCCTAGTCTTTAACTACGGCCGCAACGAAGTTAGAAATTTCTTAGTATCAAACGCTCTGTTCTGGTTTGACAAGTACCACATCGACGGGGTTCGGGTAGATGCAGTAGCTTCCATGCTGTATTTGGATTACTGCCGGGAACCAGGAGAATGGCTGACCAACCAGTACGGCGGCCGCGAAAATATCGAGGCGGCGGATTTTCTGCGACAGGTGAATCACGTCATTTTTAGCTATTTTCCAGGATCGCTGTCGATCGCCGAAGAATCTACCTCTTGGCCGATGGTGTCTTGGCCGACCTATGTAGGCGGCTTGGGCTTCAACCTGAAGTGGAACATGGGTTGGATGCACGATATGCTCGACTACTACCATATGGACCCGTGGTTCCGCCAGTTTCACCAGAACAACATAACTTTCAGTATGTGGTACAACCACAGCGAGAATTTCATGCTGGCTTTGTCCCACGATGAGGTAGTCCACGGCAAGGCCCACATCATCGGCAAAATGCCTGGAGACGAATGGCAAAAGTTTGCAAACGTGCGGTGTTTGTTTACTTTTATGTTTGCTCATCCCGGAAAGAAAACGATTTTTATGGGGATGGAGTTCGGGCAGTGGCACGAGTGGAACGTTTGGGGGGATTTGCAGTGGCATTTGCTGCAATTTGAACCGCACCAAAAGTTGAAGCTGTTTTTTAAGGATTTGAACCATTTGTACTGCAGCGAAAGGGCACTTTACAGTCAAGATTTTGCTGAGGATGGGTTTGAGTGGATTGATTGCAGCGACAACAAGCACAGTGTGGTAGCCTTTGTGCGCCGCGAGAAGGATGGCGATGAGTTTGTGGTGACGGTGTGCAATTTTACGCCGCAGCCGCACTCTCACTATCGCGTAGGAGTGCCGGAACCAGGTTTCTATACGGAGTTGTTTAACAGCGACGCGCGGGAGTACGGGGGCAGCAATATGGGGAATTTGGGGGGTAAGTGGACTGATGAGTGGTGGTTCCACAACAGTGCTTATTCGATCGACTTGTGTTTGCCGCCTTTGGGAGTGTTGATCTTGAAGATCGATCGGGCAAAAACACAAGCAAAATCTCAATAGTTTTAAGTAATGAGAGTTTTGAGTTAACAATCAAAACTCGATTATATGTCAAACTTTGAGAGTATTTAGAAACCCGGTTTATCTAAAAAACCGGGTTTTTTTGTTTTTGTGGATGCAAACCTGTTGTCTCAATTTCGGTTGCACCGTCAGGTGATTGTTGACTATTGACTGTTGACTATTGACTGTTGACTGTTGACTGTTGACTGTTGACTGTTGACTGTTGACTGTTGAGTGTTGACTGTTGACTGTTGACTGTTGACGGGCGGGTCGAAAAACTGAATGGTTGAGTGTTAACTGTTGACTCGATTTTATTATTCAGAGGCAACGGTCAACGATATTATTTGTAGGGTGGGCCGAACCGCGCGCGCCACCCCGATAAGTATTAGTTTGTAGGGCGTGCACTGCGCTTAGTGTTGGGGTAGCCTGCGAATGCCGCCACCGTTAGACTTTGTTTCAGCGTTTTAATTCCGAGCCCAAACTCCGTATAGGAAATTTCAATAGACTTCTTGCAAAAATAGTTAGGACCGGCTATAAGCCCATCCCACAAAAATCTTTTTTCTTGTGGGATGGGCTTCTAGCCCGTCCCAAAATTTGATTAATATCGTTTCCGGTTGCATCGGAATGATTTAACCGCAGAGAACACAGAGTACACAGAGGGAGAGAATATATATCTGAATCATTCCGATGCTACCGGATTTGATATAAAAGGACTTTTGCAAGAGGTCTATTGTTTGAAGGACAGAAAAATCGGAACTTCAAATAGCGATTTTAAGCTTTTTCTTTCCAATTCCCAATTCCCTGTTTGGCCAATGCCCAATTCCCTGTTTGGCCAATGCCCAATTTTTAATTGCGAGTATCGGAAGTGCCAAGATTATAAGAAACTTTAGACTGCTCAACTGCCACTACTTCAGAAATAGATTGTTCTTCCCCTGCATTTAAATTCGGCAGCGGCATATGCTTCATTTCCCAAACTTTCAGCAAAATGAGATATTCATAAAAAGCTTGCAGCGTGCACCAAGCCAATCCTGCTTGACCGTCAAGAAATCCGCCGAGTAAAATATACATATAGAAAAAACGCACCACAGGGCGCAAAGGCAAGCGCAAAGAAAAATCTTTCAAAGCGCGACGCCTTTCTACCTCCGATGCGCCAAACAATAAATCCCACCAATTTACTTGACCGGCTGCTAATTGACGGAGAGTTTCGGCCGCTTCGTCAGTCGAGTAGCGGTTGTGCTTTTCAATCCAGCGAGAAAGACCTTTGCTGCAAGTATAGTGAGGGTAGGTTTCCTTTAAAAAGTGAGTAGGCCCGCTGCACACTTCCCGTTCGGTGTGACCGTAGTCAGAAAACCACACTCGGTCTTTGCGAAACAGGCGCATTTGATAGCGGGGATACTGAGTGCTGCGGCGAATCCAGCGCTCCATAAATATTACTTTTTCTGCTACGTAATAGCCGATGTATTCTTGACTTTCGATCGCCTTTAAGCATTCAGCAAACAGTGCAGGGGTCATCCGCTCGTCAGCTTCGAGGATGTAAACCCATTCGTACTTGCATTCTACTTCTTTGAGCATCCAAGTCCGCTGGCGTCCGTGACTTTCAAAGCGGTGCTGCACTGTTTGCACGGGATAGTTCTGAACAATCTCAAGGGTGCGATCGCCACTGAAAGAATCAACTACAATGATATCGTCACAAAGCAGTGCCGATTCTATGCAAGCGGCGATATCAATCTCTTCGTTGTAAGTCAGAATATAAATTGAGAACATTCCCAGCTTTCAGTAAGGGCAAACTATCAGGCAAATCAAGTATGTATTTCTCAGGGATGTCTCGACTTGCGCTAGGGAGCGGTGGCGGTGGCGCCGATCAACTTTTGCGGCGGCCGAACCGCAGAATTCCCATACTTCTCAATCCTGTCCAACCAACAGTAATGTAGCCGATCGCTAACAACAAACTGCTGATTCCCGTCTGCAAACTCGAATTTCTCGATCGAGTTCTCAACTCTTTCTCTTTTTGTTGCTTGCGGGTGCGAATCTCGTTGCGAGCTTGAACAGGCAGTTCTTGAGCTTGCTGTTCTAGAAACTTGTCAAGGGCTTTCGGGTCATTTTTTGAATCCTCAAGCACAGCTTTCAATTCCTTGGGAACATCTGGACTCTTGAGTGCTTGCTGCAGCTTCCCGTCATCTTGCAGCAGCGCGCCTATCTCGCTGCGGCGCTGGCTTTTGAGCTGTTCTACCTGAGCTTTAAACTGCTCGCTTTTAATTTGCACCTCTAGTTGATTTTCGGCTTGTCCCGCTTCCTTATCGACTTGAGCCAGAGCATCCTTGAGTTCCAAACGAGTATTGTTGAGGTGAACGGGAACCAGCAACAGGTAAATTAGCCCTAACAAGCTGGAAATCAACAGCGCCCAGAATCGCAAGTCAACCCAAACATTGCGCCGCTCGATAGAGACTCCGCTGCTGCTGTCCACCCAAAAGCCAGTCATCAGCAGGGCGATACCCATCAAAGGAATAATCCCCCGGTCAACTATCTGAGTTGCGGCAGCCAACTGCCAGCCTCGATTCACAATGTCGGAGGTTTCTCCCGGCAGCAATAGAACAATGCAGTCGAGCAAAGCAGAAAGAATCAAGATAATCCCGACTACTTTTAGAGTTCGAGCTGCTACTGAAGAAAATTGACGGCTGTTAGTTGCTTTCATAATTCCTGTTAGATAATTCTACACCGTTAGATTCAACGAAATTTTGTTGAGTGGGTTAACTGGTGGGAGATCCCCTACCGTTTTTGATTGGGAATCACTGATTCCATAAGGGTTTGGAGCTAGCCTACCGTTTCATTTTTTTGGGAAACGGGTGTTAGTTTCTCGTACTCGCTGGTTGATTCGCCTGCGGGGCAATCGCGCCCGGGGCCGCGTCACACCATCGCGCGAGGTTCAGTTTCTTGCTCTGTGGAAACAGGAATCCTGAAGGTGAAAACCGCCTTTGAGACGGGAAACTCTGCAAACGAATCAAAGTGTCCCCCATTTTATGAGTTTGGAAGCCCCCATAAGAGGCGAAGCCGATTGGGTACCTCACGTTATTTTCCATCAAAATAGCTCGATCGGGTACTCGCGTCGATTTTCTCCGGTTTTTCACCAGGCAGGGGCGTAATTCAGCGCGAGTTGCTGCACGCTCTCTCGGCAAGCTGGGCAGGGGAGGCGGAGCGCGGTCGCCGGAGGCTGTGGAGCTTTTTGATACTCCCCATGCCGTTCGTGCTGCAATGATTCTTGAACAGTCCCAAGTCTGATTTTCGCTGGCGGCTATCAAATCGCCGCTACTGATTCCATTGAACAATGATTTTTTTTAAACTTTAAGATTTTTTGTTTTTAAATCTATGCTATCGAACTCAAGATGATTCCAACAATAATTCTGCTAATTTCTCGGATTGTCAACAATAAAATCACCAAAGTGATAAAGAATACCTGAATATTTTTTATCAAGGGATGAAAACTAATAACTTAAGCGATTGCTCGTTACCAGGAAGAGCCTGGTAATGCTTCTGGGGCTCCGAAGAGCCTCCTTCTTTCTTGCAACTTACAGGAGAGAGGACTGTAGGAGGTGTTTGAGTTATTAATTTTTCGCTCCTTAGTTGTGCAACCTCTCCTTCTATTTGGGTTGATTCATCCTTGGTTGCAAATATTCTATAATTCTAATTTATTGCTGGGGACTAAGCATTTAGTTGATGGAATGAATCAATTGTAATCCTTTTATTATTCTGCTCGATCTGGGCTTATTTCTTACTTCTTTAATCGGGAGAGTGACAGAAGAGGCTTATAGCGAACCTAAATCATTTGTGTGATTTGTTGTAGGGTTCTTCTCATCCATGAAGAACCCCGATCGGGGCAGGCACTCTTAGCGCTATCCTTGCAAATCTGCATGAATCATTTAGGATTGCTGTATCGTCTTCGAGGTTGTCTGTGCCCGATCGAACTTTGAGCGGGTTTAGTCGGCGCAGCCTAAGCGATGGCTGGCGGCGGGACGATCGCCCCGACACAGGAAAACACTCTTAATCTACTTTAAAAGCGGATAGTACAGTTCTCCTGTTGAGTTGATATAACCCGCGCGATCGCCCGCCAAATTTCCGGTTCCCATAAATACATCAACTCTCCCCGCGCCTTTAATTGCACCGCCGGTATCCTGATCCAAAACATACCGATTCACGGCATTTTGTTCGAGTTTTCCCGCCGCATTGGGATAAGGCAATTTGGTGCTAATTAATGCTAGCGCGCCGGGGGGCATTAAAGCTTTATCTGTGGCGATCGACCTTTCGGCAGTTACGGGCACTCCGATGCTGCCAGTCGGCGGTGCTCCGTTAGTTTCCCGGAAGAACACAAAGCTTTGATTTTTCGGCAGATACTTGTCCATCTCTGCCGGAAAACTGGTGAAATATTCGGTGAGTTTCGGCAATGTTAACTCGTCTAAAGTAAATTTTCCATCCTTAACTAATTCTCGCCCGACTCCTGTATAACTGTGAGTGGTTTTACCCGCAAAACCCACTGTCATCTCGCCGCCTTCTGCTAGCTGCAATCTTGCGGAACCTTGGACTTGCACAAGAAATGCTTGGAATCGATCGCGCAACCAAACTAATTCTAATCCGCGCAGCAATCCTTTGCTTCCCTGCAAAGCATCTGCACCTTCCAAATCCAATCTGGTTGGGTGAGGTCTCGGCCAAGAACCCATGTTTGGCGGCAGGCGGTACAGGGGATAGCGGTATTCGGAATTAGGCGTGCGAGATGCTGCATAAGTCGGCTCGAAATAACCGGTAAATGCCACTGTTCCTTTGCCGTCTTTGCCGATCGATTTGTAGAAAACAAATTCCCGCTTGACAGATTCCTGGAGTTGTGCAGGTGTAGTGGAACTGACTACTAATTGGCGGAACCGATCGAGGGAACGGCGGACTCGATCGCGCGTAATTCCAGAGACTCGATAGCGGCTGTAAGCACTGGCGGCGGCTGATGTATTGAGATAGCGGAGGCTGTTGTCGATCGACTTTAACAGCAATTGGCGATCGCCCGGTTGGCCATTTTCGCCCCAGATTTGGGTGTCAAGCCCGATCGACTCCACCTCGCTAGGCTGCAATTGATTTATACTAACTGGTTGCAGCGACGGAACTGCAACGGCGGGCACCGAAAAAGCGATCGTCAAAATACAACAGGCGATCGTCAATAATTGATAGCGAACAATCTTGCTCAATTTCCAATTTTCCCCAATCATTTAATAATTTTTCTTACTCCTCGAATCGTTCGATACTAGAACTAAATAGCGGTTCTACCCGAATTGCGATAATGCTGCTAGGCCGAACTACCATGTATTCGCCTTGAATATTTTTGATCGGGACATTGACAAATTCTGATGAATCTTGTTTGGGAACCAGAGTTTTATACCACTGTTGAAAATCTTGCAGGGTTGCAAAACGGATTTCTTCGCGGTGGCCGCCCTCAAGCAGCAGGTGCACTGAATATTCGCTAGGAGTTCTAGGCATATCTGTGTTTGAGATTTTGGATTTCAAGCTTTGGGAACGATTTTATATTTTACCTCTTACTCGGCGCATTCCCCGATCTAAGCAGATTCGATGGAGCCAGAGGAGAGGGCTGGCGGCGGCTTCGGGCCTTCGGTTGCGCGTTATATCGTGGACGCTGGCATCGTCAGGTGATTTAACCTTATTAGTACGCAGAGTACACAGAGAGAGAGAATATATATATCTGAATCATTCCGATGAAGAGAGGATTTGATATTACAAGTCGCGGGCGAGGCTAGAGAGATGGCAAACTGGTAGGGTGCGCCCGCACACCGGTTGACGGAGAACCCGGAGAGTGATAGCGGTGCGCCCGCACACCCTACTAGCATCGGTGAAATTTGTAGGCTGCGCCGATTAAGGTATCAGCAAAATTTAATAATTCAGGACGCATTACACACCAAAACCTGGTTTCTGACTAGCCCTGCTGGCGCAACTCGCGCGATCGATCGCGCACCAGACACGGATTGTGTATTTTAGAACACGATTCGACCGCAACACTTAAAATAGTCTGGATTTAGCAATCGACCGCACCTTTTTCCCATCAATATTTCTCATTAGCTGGCAGTGTCTGCCAGCCGGAGTCGCGAGGTTCCGCTGCCAAAATGCCGATCGTGGTGCACAATTTCAAATTAACAACAAAACTTGTACTATTTTGAGTAAGCTTTTGGTGGAACAGCTCAAAAAGCTTGTTTCTAAGAGTGATGCAAAATATCAAATTTGTCCTCAATCCTGTCCAATTACCAATTGCGAACCTATGCCTCGTCGCCAAGACTTACAAAAAATTCTGTTAATTGGTTCCGGCCCAATTGTCATTGGCCAAGCGTGCGAATTTGACTATTCGGGGACGCAAGCTTGCAAAGCTTTGCGAGAAGAAGGTTACGAAGTAGTGTTGGTGAATTCCAACCCTGCCACAATTATGACCGATCCGGAAACAGCCGATCGCATTTACATCGAACCTCTAACCCCGGCCATCCTCGAACAAATCATCGCCAAAGAAAAACCTCAAGCAATTTTACCGACAATGGGCGGTCAAACAGCGCTCAATTTAGCCGTGGCACTCTCTAGAAATGGCGTTTTGGAAAAGTACAGCGTCGAGTTGATTGGCGCTAAATTTCCAGCCATTGAAATGGCAGAAGACAGGCTGTTATTTAAAGAAGCGATGGCGCGAATCGGTGTGGCTGTTTGTCCTTCGGGAATTGCCAACAATCTCGATGAAGCCAAAGCAATCGGCCACCAAATCGGCAGTTATCCGTTAATTATCCGTCCGGCTTTTACAATGGGCGGCACGGGAGGCGGCATTTCTTACAATCAAGAAGAGTTTGAAGAAATGGCCCAAGGCGGTATTGATGCGAGTCCGGTGTCGCAAATTTTGATCGAACAATCTTTGATCGGTTGGAAAGAGTACGAACTGGAAGTGATGCGGGATTTGGCAGATAATGTAGTGATTATTTGCTCGATCGAAAATCTCGACCCGATGGGCGTGCACACCGGCGATTCAATCACCGTCGCACCGGCTCAAACTCTCACAGACAAAGAGTATCAGCGCCTGCGGGATGCTTCGATTAAAATTATCCGCGAAATCGGAGTTGAAACTGGCGGTTCTAACATTCAATTTGCCGTCAATCCAGTTAACGGAGATTTCATCGTCATTGAAATGAACCCCAGGGTTTCCCGTTCCTCCGCCTTGGCCTCAAAAGCCACCGGTTTCCCGATCGCCAAAATGGCGGCAAAATTAGCCGTAGGTTACACCCTAGACGAAATTTCCAACGATATCACCAAGAAAACTCCCGCGTCTTTTGAGCCGACAATTGACTACGTAGTGACGAAGATTCCCCGATTTGCTTTTGAAAAGTTCCCCGGTTCGGAACCGACTCTGACAACGCAAATGAAGTCAGTGGGAGAGGTAATGGCGATCGGGCGCAGCTTCAACGAATCTTTCCAAAAAGCGCTGCGGGGACTAGAAACCGGCCGCGCGGGTTTCGGGTGCGACAAACCGGAAAAGTTGCCGAGTTTGGAACAAATTCGCGCCGGATTGCGGACGCCAAATCCCGATCGCATTTTTACAGTTCGCCACGCGATGATGATGGGAATGTCGGTGGAAGATATCTTTGAACTCACAGCAATCGATCCCTGGTTTTTGGATAAAATGCAGGAATTGTTGGAAGCAGAGAAGTTCTTGAAACGAACAACGCTCAAGCAGTTGACCAAAGAGAAAATGTTTGAAGTAAAGCAGTTGGGATTTAGCGATCGCCAAATTGCTTACGCCACCAAAACATCGGAAGATCGAGTCCGCGCCTACCGCAAAGAATTGGGCGTAGTGCCGGTTTACAAAACAGTCGATACCTGCGCCGCTGAATTTGAAGCATTCACACCTTATTACTATTCCACCTACGAAGCAGGAGCGGCAATTTGGGAACAGGGCGATGAAGAAAAGAAAATTTCGTCTGTTGCTCACACTCTCGCACCCGAGTCGGAAGTTTTGCCTTCTACTAAACGAAAAGTGATGATTTTAGGCGGCGGCCCGAACCGGATCGGACAGGGAATTGAGTTCGATTACTGTTGCTGTCACGCTGCTTATTCGTTGGGCGAGGACGGGTTTGAGACAATTATGGTAAACTCGAACCCAGAGACGGTTTCGACAGATTACGATACGAGCGATCGCCTGTATTTTGAACCGCTAACTAAAGAGGACGTTCTCAACATCATCGAGGCGGAAAATCCCGAAGGAGTAATTATTCAATTTGGCGGACAAACGCCGCTGAAATTGGCGCTTCCTTTGCAAAAATCTCTCGAAAATCATCCCGACGTACAAACAAAAATTTGGGGTACTTCGCCGGATTCTATCGATACTGCTGAAGACAGGGAGCGATTTGAAAAAATTCTGCGACAGTTGGATATTCAGCAAGCCGCTAACGGTTTGGCGCGCAGTTTTGAAGATGCTTTAATCGTAGCTCAACGCATCGGTTATCCGGTGGTGGTGCGGCCGAGTTACGTGTTGGGCGGGCGAGCAATGGAAATTGTTTATTCCGATACGGAATTGGAACGTTACATGACTTACGCGGTGCTAGTAGAACCGGATCATCCGATTTTAATTGACAAGTTCTTGGAAAATGCGATCGAAGTAGATGTAGATGCGATCGCCGATATGACCGGCAATGTGACGATCGGCGGTATTATGGAACACATCGAAGAAGCGGGAATCCACTCCGGCGACTCGGCTTGTTCCATCCCTTACCAAACCCTTTCTAAAAAAGCGGTAGAAACAATTCGCCGCCAGACAGTGGAACTAGCAAAAGCCCTGAAAGTGATCGGGTTGATGAACATTCAATTTGCTGTCCAAGGCGAAGAAGTTTTCATTTTAGAAGCTAATCCGCGGGCTTCTCGCACAGTACCTTTTGTGTCAAAAGCGATCGGAGTTCCGCTAGCAAAAATGGCATCGCGAGTCATGTCCGGCAAAACTCTAGAAGCTTTAGGTTTTACTAAAGAGATTGTACCGATTCATGTTTCCGTCAAAGAGGCCGTGCTACCGTTTGCTAAGTTTCCGGGAACAGATACTTTGCTAGGGCCAGAAATGCGATCGACTGGCGAAGTCATGGGAATTGACACAGATTTTGGCAAAGCATATGCCAAAGCTCAACTCGGCGCGGGACAAGTTATGCCGTTGTTCGGAGTCGTGCTGGTTTCAATGCGCGATCGCGATAAACTAGCAGTTGCACCGGTTGTCAAGGAATTCTTAGAATTAGGTTTCAAAGTAGTAGCAACTCACGGAACGCACAAAGTTTTGCGAGAGCAAGGTTTAGATGTAGATTTGGAATTAAAACTGCACGAAGGCCGCCCAAATTTGTTGGATTCGATCAAGAATGAAAAAATCCAACTAATTATCAACACACCTTCTGGCGAAGAATCCCGCGCCGACGGAATCTTTATCCGTCGCACAGCTTTGACTTACAAAATCCCGATTATTACCACAATAGCCGGTGCCAAAGCCACAGCATCAGGAATTCGATCGCTCAAATCCAACGTGATGCAAGTAAAAGCAATTCAAGACTATTACCCGCAAGCGTAGACTGCGAAATACTCAAAGGTAGGGTGTGCACCGCGCACCTTACCCTAAACACAGGGTACGCGCCACCAAAACCTAATCTGCATCGGAATCTAAAACTCCGCTAGACAGCATCAACCTCGGCCAAACCAACAAGAAAAAACCCATCCAAGCCAATAAAGGAATCGCGACTAAAACAGTTATCCAAACAGTTTTTAACAAAAACCAACTACCGCCAATCAGGCTAGTACCAGTTAAAAGAATCGACCAAGGCTGACACCACCAAGGTTTGTAATCCCAAGCACTAATAGGTTTTTTTTCAGAAACAGATTTCATATTTTCAGTAATTTTTTATGGAGAACAGTCTGGCTAGCTGGATTAACGGAAGTTAAACGTTCATCACCTCTTCTGCTGTCAGCGTTAATTCAGGAAAAGTCCGCGATACAATTAGTTCGCTGCCTTTAAACGCGCTTCTTTGATAGTTGCCCTCTGCATCCAAAAGGTGAACAAATACAGTTGGAACCTTGGGATTTCCCAGAAATTCCCTGCTGCCAATTGCTAAATAATCGACAATCCAATACTCAGGAATTCCGAGGCGCTGGTACTCGTCCAGTTTGTCGATATAATCGTCATCCCAATTTGTTGATGTTACCTCAACTGCCAATTGAATTGGTTCTCGCAACGCAGCATAAGCCGAACGGTTCGATCGCCATAAATCGCGATTTATCACGCTGACATCCGGTCTCCGCCCTTGTTCAACGCCGGCTTTACTTACAGTTTTGATAACGGCTGTATTGTTGACGACATAATTCAAATTCAGTCGCCGAATTTCATCGTTGAAGTCAAATAACAAGACATTAGCAACATCATCATGATTTCTGGTTGAAATTATTTCGACAATTTCTCCGTTTACCAGTTCGTAGAGTCCATCTTCTGGACATTCTACAAGGAATTGGTCAAAGGTTAATTTTTGCGTGACTGTTGCAATCATAAGATTTATCCTTATTTTGCAGTAATACTATTAGTCTACATTACCACAGGCAGGAATGAATTTGTTTTTTTGACCGCAGATATCCAATTCTACAATCAAAAATATACAATCAAAAATCTCAAATCGATTCAGGTAAATGGTAAAATACGATCGCCAGCCGGCAGATTGAGTTAAATATGTCACCTACTGGCTAGGGTAGAAAGTAACAAACCTAGAAATCAAGCCACTCCCAGGTCAACCCCGAACCATGAGACTAGACGAAGCCGTAGAATTTGCCGAAAACCCAGAGCCGCGCTGCCCCTGCGTCCTCCTGCTGGACACCTCCGGCTCCATGCAAGGCGCAGCCATAGATGCCTTGAATGAGGGGCTGGAAGTTTTTAGGAATGACCTAATTAAAGACGAACTAGCTAAAAAGCGAGTCGAAGTCGCGATTATTTCCTTTGACAATAATATCAAAGTCGTGCAAGACTTCGTGACTGCCGACCAATTCGAGACACCGCTGCTGACAGCCCAAGGACAAACCCACATGGGCGCGGGCATTCAGCTCGCACTAGATACCATTGCCGCCCGCAAATCCGAATACCGCAACAACGGCATCACTTACTACCGCCCGTGGGTATTTATGATTACCGACGGCGAACCTCAAGGCGAATCAGATGATGTTGTGGAAATAGCAGCACAGCGAATTAAAGAGGAAGAAACGAACAAGCGCGTGGCATTTTTTGCTGTCGGAGTCGAAGGTGCTAATATCTCCCGTCTCGCGGAAATTGTCGATCGCACTCCTGTAAAATTGAAAGGATTAGACTTTCGAGAGATGTTCATTTGGCTGTCGGCTAGTATGCAGAGAGTTTCTCACTCAAAAATTGACGAACAAGTAGCACTGCCGCCGCCCGGATGGGGAACTGTTTAGTCCGTTGTTAGTTGTTAGTTGTCAGTTGTTAGTGGTTAGTTGTCAGTTGGTAGTTGGTAGGGGCGGTGGATGGTGCGTGCGGGCCCTCTCAGTTGTTAGTTGTTAGTTGTTAGTTGTTAGTTGGTAGTTGTTAGTTGTTAGTTGTTATTAATAATAACAGATTCTTAAGAACTCTCTTTACACAATGAATACAAACTAACAATTGATAATAGAGATTGTAAGACAGAAACCCGAACTAAGGATTTTTCTTGATTCCTTTATGGAATAGTTCAATCTCAATTGTTTTTTGATTCTCACGACTAAAGACTAATAACTAACAACCAAAAACCAACAACTAACAACTAACAACCAACAACCAACTAACAACCAACAACGGACAACCAACAACAAATAACTAATAACTAATAACTAATAACTAATAACTAATGACTAATGACTTGGGACTATTGAGTAATTGGCAAGTTGTAGCGGCATCCGTGACGGGTACGAGCCACGAAAAACGATCGCAGCCCTGTCAAGATGCCCACTGCTGGCGCGTCTTGGCCAACGGTGTTTTGGTAGCAGCAGTTGCCGACGGCGCGGGTTCGGCTGCACTGGCAGAAGTTGGGGCAAAAATTGCTGTAGAATCGGTTGTCGAAATGATTTGCCAACAGGATTTGCAGCCTGAAAATGACGGCGAATGGCAGGTATTTTTGACAGCATCGCTGCAAGTCGCGCGGGCGCAGGTGGAAGCAGAAGCGGCTGTGCGGGAAGTGCCGGCGAGGGATTTGGCTTGCACTTTAATTGCGGTTGTGGCGACTCCGGAATTAATCGCAGTTGCTCAAATTGGCGATGGTGCGGCGGTTGCGGGCGATAGTGAGGGAAATGCGATCGCCCTTACTGTACCTCCCTGCGGCGAATATATCAACGAAACCATCTTTTTAGTTTCGCCAAATGCGATCGAAACAGCGCAATTTCAGGTAATGCGGCAACCGCTGCGGCACTTGGCCGTGTTTTCCGACGGCTTGCAAATGCTAGCTCTCAAAATCCCCGAAGGTACGCCCCACAAGCCATTTTTTACGCCGTTGTTTCGGTTTTCGGGCGAAGTAAAAGAAGAGTCAGATGCGAAACAGCAGTTAGAGTCATTTTTGCGATCGCCTCGTGTGTGCGATCGCACCGATGATGATTTAACATTATTGTTAGCAAGTTTTTCTAATAATGTCTAACACATTCAAATTTACTTACAAAAGCAGGATAAAAAAATATGACTGCTCAACCAATTAGTGGTAGAAACTTGTTGCGAGAAACCTTTGCTGTCATTGGTTCTGTATACGTTCCCCTGTTGATTATCTGCTCTCCCCTTTTCATATTTCGCGTGCTGAAACTTTCAGAAAAGCTGGGTTCAGCAAGTGTTGCTTTGAATATTATCTACTCATGTGTTTTAATTCCTTTAGTGAGGGGAGCTGTGATTTTCTACCTTTACAGAAGTTTGACAGGGAATCAAGTAACTGTGAACGAAGCTTTCCAACAAGCAAACAGGAGGTTGTGGCCCCTCATTTTGGTTTTTAGTAAGTCGGCGCTGATGGTTTTTGCAGGCTCCATTGCACTAATAATTCCAGGAGTTTATTTAGCCTGTCGCTTACTATTTGCACCTTGCGCTACCGTCATTGAAAACTGTTCGGATGTGGACAGTCTTAACAGCAGTTTCCAATTAACTCAAGGGCGCGAGTGGTTAGTATTTCGATCGAGCTGCTTGATATCATTTGTGTATTTTATCCCAGGACTATTGATAACCATATTAATTGATCCGACAGGAATATCCCTAGCATCTAATCTCGCGGGTAATGCAACTGTCTTTTTAGTTGCACCGTTGACAAATGTTTTTGGAATTTTATTGTACCTGCGCCTGCGGGAATCGGCAGCAACTATTAAATAGACATCTCCTAAAAATCAAGTTAAGGGCTGTCAGGATACCTACCCCACAACAATTGTTCGAGATGTCTAACGAGATATGAAAATTTGGCGCTGTTCTATAATAAAATCGAGGTGTCAACAATTCTGGTTTAATCTGTACAGTAGGTCGTCACTTGCAAGCACAAGATATTAAGGATAAGCTCAACTCCCTAATTAGCGCAGCAGATCGAATAGATCCGAGTTTGGCGAGAAGATTGGATGAAATCAATCGCTGGGTGAAAGATGTCAAACCCGGTTCGCTAACTGCTAAGAAATTTGTGATGGCTTTTTTGCTACAGCTTATCCGAGATTCTCAGGTTTGGCTGGCAATTAAATCTCTACCTTCGGAAAGAGAACAACAAGCAGCTTTTGAATTAATGAATCCGGGGGAAAGGTATTGGTACGGCTATTTATTTCCTAAATGGCTGAACGAAAACGATCGCAAATTTTTCATCTGGAAACAAAAACTCAAAGCCGGTGAATTCGATCCGGCTGACGATCTAGTGATTCGGGCGATCGCCGCCCGGATTGTCGAACGCCAAGGCACTGTTTTGTATCGCTATGTTGCCGATCTTTCTATGGCAACCGACTCGATCGTTAGCAGCCGCCAACAGCAGCCCCTCTGCATTCAAGTCACTACTCTTTCGGATGAGTTTTCTCAACAAAAATATCAAAAATGGCAACAAACTCTTCGAGATTGGGGGATTGACAGAGGATTATTTTTAAGTTATGATATAAACGATGCAAATTTCCTGAACCAGTTAGTTAACATTGCATTATATAATAGCGATAATTTGCCTGCAGGTCGTTACCTGAAGTTCCCGTAAATCAACCAAGTCTGCTGCTGAGAATAGTTCGACTGCTAAAAACTCGGTGAAGAAGAAATTTTGACTTGTCTCACATATTGCACAATTCTCGACAATGGCAAAAACCTAAGCCTCAGTCCGCTTCCCCGCAAAGGGAAGGCTGCGCCAAGATTTTTCCTCCTTTTTTCTGTTTCCGGGAGGGGCATTCTGGCAGACTGCGACAACAGGCACAGGTGTCAATTTAACGTCAAAGGCAGTACGAATCTGCTGTTAGATTATTATGCCCGATTATCCCCCCGTCCCGCCCTAAAAAAAAGGGGGGGACAAGAGTCTTTTCTGGCCTCCCCGCAACGATTCGGGGGATGCCGGGGGTATCGGCAGTAGGGGATAAACGACAAATACCGATGTTTTCAGGCGATTGTTGACTCTTTCCCAAAGTCAACAGGTACTCGATACGCTAAACAACGGGAACATTTACCAAAACAATCAATAAGATTTGAATAACTGGCAACTCGGTATAAAGTGAATAGAGATTTGATTGAATTGCTGTGAAATTGTTGGAAAAAAAATCAAATTAAATCAAAATCAATACTATGACAGTACAAGCTAAAAGCACCGTTGAAAGCAACTTGCACAAAGTCTGGGAAGAACTGGAAGCAGCCAGAAAAATGCAGGATGATTGGATGAATCACGGGGTGGATTTTGTGGATTTGTACGTGGAAGATGCAGGCGGTGATTGGTTGGAAAAGTGGGAAAAATGTGAAAAAGAATTAGAGCTGATAAAAAACAAAAAGGTAGATGTTGCAGCAGTCAAAACAGCGATCGACCTGCAGGATTTCGGGCGAACCGAACTGCTGGAAATTGCCTTGACCGGCCGTTGGCAGACTGGCGATCGCCCCACAGGGCAAAATGTGAAACACCAACGGCTTTCACTCTTGGGCGGAGCAATTTTTGGTGCAGTTGTTACCGATTACCTGTACCGCACCTATCCCGATCTCAACTGCGATTGTATTTCGACCCTAAAAACTCGTTTTACAGACCAGAAAAAAGTTGCGGAATTAGCACAAAATTTAAAATTGAGCGAACTCAGCCGGCCTGCTGGTAGGGGGAAGGAAACAGACAAAAGCGAGGATAACAATTTTTTGTGCCAGACTTTTGAGGCTTTGTTTGGTGCGATTTACTTGGAGTTCGATCGCAATTTTTGCCGCGCGGCAAATTGGCTGGTTCAGCGATCGCTAGAACCGACACTCAGCCAGTATATAGATATAACTCAGCAGCCCGATCGCGCGCCCGGAAACGAACTCAAACGGCGGGAAATCCTCGGTGCGGGGATTCTAGAGGCGATCGCGATCGACTATTTGTACAAGCGATTTCCCGAACGCAACGCCAGCCAACTAATTAGCTGGAAAAATCAGTTAGTAGCAAAAAAGATTTTTCCTAAAGACTTTCAAGCAAAACTCGGCAGTCGTTACTTGGAATTGGAGAGCAATTTCTCGCGTACCAGCGACTGGTTGGTAGATAACTTTATCAAAACCGCAATTGACGAACTAATAGAAGAAACCGACTCTCAACCAGAATATCTGATTGACACCGCCAACCCGGAATCGCTAGCAGAATTTGTTAGCAAGATGGCCGACAAAAAGTGGAAAAATGAATTTTTGAGAACAGTCGATGTTTTGCAACCGGCGGACGAACTTTTGCTGCTGATGCAAGATAACATTGACAGTATGGTGGCGAAAAATGAAAGTTTGCAGCAGTTGCTAATCTGGGCAAATCACAAATCGGTGTCAGCCCAAAAGAATTTCAAAGGGGCAGAAATTCGGGCTTTTTATGTTGCCTTAGTTTGTGTCTTGGCTTTGAGTTTGACTAGCGTCCTCGATCCGAGTATGGAGTTTGATAAATCGCAAGTTTGCCAGTTGCGGAAGTGTTTGGAAAAAGCTGGAAAAAATGTGGAACTTGCGGATGTTAGCGGCAAGGGGAAACACAATTTTTACGGTGATTTGACTAATGTCTTGGTTGGGATATTGTCGCTGGATATTGAACCGGAACTCAAACAACTGCTGCAACAATTTCAGCGTCAAATCCCTGAAGTGCAAAATTGGAAAAAGTGGCGGAAAGAGTGCGGCCAAATTTGGCTGGAAAAATTCAAAAGGGCGATCGGCTACAATTTAGACTTTCGCCCCCAACAGAAAACTTTGCTGAAACAATATTACTATGCCCAAAACTTGTTGGTGGAATGCCTCCACAGCGATAATTGTCAGGTGACACCGGCCGTCAAACAAAAAATTGAGGATAGGATGATGTTATCTGTGGATTTGAAGCTCGTTTACATCTAATAGCAAGTGCGGCATTTAAACTGTATAGCCTTTCTAGCTCTCATATGAGGTACTGTCGGGCATCGGGCAAACCGGGCCTAAAAGCATAGGGCATAAGGCATACCTCATCTTTCTGATAAGTGCTATATGTCAAAAAACAATAAAACTATTGTGGGGTGGGCCAGAAAGCCCGCCCTGAATATGCAATGTTTATTTGCGCGACAGACATGATATAGCGGTTCTCAAGCTTGGTGAGGTATACCATATACCCTATACCATATACCCGCCAGAGCACCTCACGTTACTGAGAACCGCTATATTAACTATTCTCCTTACTTTGCCACACCAGCCGGCTGCTGACGGTTGCGTACTTCCAAAAAAATCAACAAAGCATTAACATCAGCCGGATTAACCCCGCCAATTCTCGCAGCTTGGCCAACAGTCAGCGGCTTGATTTTAGTCAACTTTTCCCGCGACTCCTTCGAGAGAGTTGTAATTGCCATATAATCCAAATCTGCAGGCAATTGGCGGCGTTCGTGTTTGGCAATGTCATCAATTTGATTTTGCTGTCTTTGCAAATAACCGGAATATTTGAGGTCAATTTCTACAGCATTTTTCTCGGCTAATTCTAGACTGGAATTACCTAAATTGTAACGTTCCAAATCGACATAATGAAAACCGGGACGGCGCAGCAAATCAGCGAGAGTAATTGAACCTTTAATCGCTTGTTGAGTATCGGCCAAAATTTTCTTCCCAAGCTCTTCGTGTTCTTTGACGCGAGTCGAGTACAAACGGGCTTTTTCCGCGATAATATTAGCTTGTTTGCGCTCAAATAACTCCCAACGCCGATCGCAAATTAAACCGATTTCCCGTCCGAGCGGAGTCAAGCGCTGGTCCGCATTGTCCGATCGCAATAATAGCCGGTATTCCGATCGCGAAGTCAGCATCCGGTAAGGTTCCCGCAAATCCTTCGTACACAAATCATCAATCAAAGTCCCGATATAACTTTGCTCGCGGGGAAACACAATCATCTCCTGATTTTTTGCAAATCTAGCCGCATTAATCCCCGCCACAATCCCCTGTGCCGCCGCCTCCTCATAGCCAGTCGTACCGTTCACCTGACCCGCGCAAAACAGCCCTTCAATCTTCTTAGTCATCAGCGTTGGAAAACACTGAGTTGCCGGCAAATAATCGTACTCCACAGCATAAGCAGGGCGCATCATCTCGCACTTTTCCAAACCCGGAAGAGTCCGCAGCATTTGCAATTGCAAACTTTCCGGCAAACCAGTCGAAAAACCTTGGATATAAAGTTCAGGAATATCCCTACCTTCCGGTTCAATAAAAATCTGGTGGCTTTCCTTATCTGCAAACCGGACAATTTTATCTTCAATACTCGGACAGTAGCGCGGCCCCTTCGCATCAACCCAGCCGCCGTAAACCGGAGAAAGGTGCAAATTGTCTCTAATTAACTGGTGAGTTTCTGGCGTAGTTCGAGTTAAATAACAAGGCATTTGTTCCCGTTCGATCCAAACTTCAGGATCGAAACTAAACCAACGAACTTCTGCATCTCCCGGCTGCGGTTCCATCTTGGTGTAATCGAGAGTCCGCTTGTCAACTCTTGCCGGAGTTCCAGTTTTCAATCGTCCAGTTTCAAAGCCCAAACGGTTGAGAGTTTCTGTCAAACCGACGGCGGCAAATTCTCCGGCGCGTCCTGCCGGCATCGACTTATTGCCCACCCAAATTGTGCCTCCTAAAAAAGTGCCTGTGGTGAGAATTACGGCTTTGCATTCAAAGGCAACGCCGAAGTAGGTTTCCACTCCGATAACTTCTTCATTTTTGCCCAAAACTAAGTCTGTTACCATCGCTTCGCGGACAATCAAGTTCTCTTGATTTTCGACAATATTGTTCATCACGGCGGCGTATTCCCGCTTGTCTGTCTGTGCTCTGAGAGCCCACACTGCGGGGCCTCTGGAAGCGTTGAGGACGCGCTTTTGCAGATAAGTGCGATCGGCCATTTTACCGATTTCCCCGCCCAAGGCATCCACTTCGTTAGTAAGTTGAGTTTTCGCGGGCCCGCCCACAGCCGGATTGCATGGTTGCCACGCAATTTTGTCGAGATTGAGGGTGAGGAGAAGGGTGCGACAACCGAGGCGAGAAGTGGCGAGGGCGGCTTCGCAGCCGGAGTGTCCGCCACCAACTACGATGATGTCGAAACTGTCTTGGAATTGTACTGGAGTTTGTGCAGTCATGGGATTTTAGATTTTAGATTTTAGATTTTAGATTTTAGATTTTAGATTTTAGATTGAATAATAGACATCTGGCAAAATTAGATTTTAGCTTCGTCAATTAAAACTCTTCCTCTCCATTAGTGTAGCTGGTTTCTTCCAACATCGATCTTAATCCACTAATTTTTACCGGTGGTCGATCTTTGAATTCTACTACAAATGACAACTCCCCACCCATTGCCGCGATATAACTTTGCAAAGTTGATACCAACAAATCTGCACGGCGTTCGAGTCTCGAGACGTTTTCTTGACGCATATTTAATAATTTTGCCATGGGAATTTGAGTAAGTTTTCTGGCTTTTCGTAAGTCTGGCAAAGTCATTTCTTCAGCCATTAATTCAACCGATCGCTTTTCGACTATTGTTCGCTGTTCGGAAGGCAAATTCTCCATAATATTTTTCAGTCTAATTGTTATCTGTTTCTGGCTCCATTAACTTATTCCAACGATCGGCAAATCTACTATCGGCTATCTTAATTAGTTGCTTGTAAAATCGCTTCTCACTACTACCAGATTTGTCTCCAGCTACCAACAGAATCGCAGATCGGCGGGGGTCAAATGCTCCCAAAGACTCGCTAGCTAAACTCCACCAGCCGCCTGAAACCTAAGTTCCGCATTGAGAATATCGACGACGTGAGGACGCTTGAGGTTTGGACTAAATTCTTGTAACAGCCTGAGTTTTGCTAAAAGCTCTAATCTGACATCAGTGAGGAATTCGGTAAACTCAGAGTAAAAATCAAAGTAAAAGTCAATGTTCTATGTCATTAGGATCGATTATGCCTTAGATAGCATATTATAGGCAATAGTCGATCGAATAACAATATTTATCTGCACCCTTCGCGTCTTCGCGGTTAAATAATTCGGTAATTCCGTAGAATTGCAGTTTTGCGCTATGTTAGACAAAAAATCTCAACAAGCGTACACAAGTGAAATACTTCTTCTTATCCGACGGCTGGAAAGTTGGGCGCGTCTGGGGAGTCGGCGGCGAATGGAATCACTCCGCCTGGAGGCGCCAGCCGGACATCCAACAGCTCAACGTTTGCCTTTGCGATAGTCGCAACGAAAAAATGTGGCTCTACCGCGTAGAAGACGCCGTACTCATGGTAGAAGTCCAACCCCAACCAACCCTCGCTCCAACCGCAGCAGCCAAAAATATCGGCAATGTCACGCTTACCAGACTCATCGATGCCGAGCAAGTTCTCGAACGCCTCGGGACGATCGCCACCCGCTGCGAAATCGGCAACCCACAATTAATGTAATGGCGAACATATTGCAATCGGTTCTAACACTCGATACACTTCTTTAAATAACTTTCATTTTTATACCTCCTCCTGTGAAGGTAGAAAGGATTCGGCAAAAGGCAGAATTTAAACCCCGGACATCACCGCTCGGGATGAAAAATCTGAGTTTTCCGTCAAAATGACATCATCACTTACACCTTGGAGAACCGCAGTCAATGGGACTACCCTGGTATCGCGTACACACAGTCGTCTTAAATGACCCAGGCCGATTGATTTCTGTACACTTAATGCACACTGCCCTCGTGGCAGGTTGGGCCGGCTCAATGGCCCTTTACGAACTAGCAGTTTTCGATCCCTCAGACCCCGTTCTGAACCCGATGTGGCGTCAAGGGATGTTCGTGCTGCCCTTCATGACTCGCTTGGGAGTCATCGGTTCTTGGAACGGTTGGAGCGTCACGGGCGAAGGTAACGTCGATCCTGGCTTCTGGTCTTTTGAAGGCGTCGCCATCGCTCACATCATCCTATCGGGCTTGCTGTTTTTAGCAGCAGTTTGGCACTGGGTATTCTGGGACTTGGAACTCTTCAGAGATCCCCGCACCGGCGAACCCGCCCTCGACTTGCCAAAAATGTTTGGCATTCACTTGTTCCTCTCCGGCTTGCTCTGCTTCGGCTTCGGCGCATTTCACCTTTCGGGGCTTTTCGGTCCGGGAATGTGGGTCTCCGACCCCTACGGTCTGACCGGTCACGTCCAGCCAGTGGCTCCTTCGTGGGGCCCTGAAGGCTTCGATCCGTTCAATCCGGGGGGCATCGTGGCTCACCACATTGCAGCGGGCGTAGTCGGCGTAATTGCCGGTTTGTTCCACTTGAGCGTGCGGCCGCCGGAACGTCTTTACAAAGCCCTGCGGATGGGGAATATCGAAACTGTACTTTCTAGCAGTATCGCTGCAGTGTTCTTTGCAGCCTTTGTGGTTGCGGGTACGATGTGGTACGGTTCTGCTGCTACTCCGATCGAACTTTTTGGTCCGACTCGCTATCAGTGGGACGGCAACTACTTCCAACAAGAAATCGATCGCAGAGCTCAAGCTAGCTTAGCCGCTGGCGCTAGCTTCCAAGAAGCTTACGAGCAAATTCCCGAAAAATTGGCTTTCTACGACTACGTGGGCAACTCTCCGGCTAAAGGCGGTTTGTTCCGCGCCGGCGCGATGGTCAACGGCGACGGTATCGCTAGAAGCTGGCTGGGCCATCCAGTATTTACAGACAGCGAAGGTCGCGCATTGTCGGTGCGCCGCCTCCCGAACTTCTTTGAAACTTTCCCAGTCGTTTTGACAGACAAAGATGGAGTAGTTCGCGCTGACATCCCCTTCCGCCGCGCTGAATCAAGATACAGTTTTGAACAAA
Source organism: Tychonema sp. LEGE 07203 (assembly GCF_015207285.1). Lineage (GTDB taxonomy): Bacteria > Cyanobacteriota > Cyanobacteriia > Cyanobacteriales > Microcoleaceae > Microcoleus. The sequence goes on from NZ_JADEXD010000023.1 coordinate 38,558, forward strand.
CTGGAGTTACTGTCAGCTTTTACGGTGGCGAACTTGACGGTCAAACGTTTAAGAATCCTCTAGATGTTAAGAGGTTTGCTCTGGCCGCTCAAAAGGGTGAAATTTTTGAATTCGATCGCGAAACCTTGAATTCCGACGGTGTTTACCGCACTTCGACTCGCGGTTGGTTCACTTTCGGACACGCTTGCTTTGCTTTGCTGTTCTTCTTCGGCCATATCTGGCACGGTTCTCGGACTATTTTCCGCGACGTGTTTGCTGGGGTTGAGGCTGACATGGAAGAACAAGTCGAGTGGGGCTTGTTCCAAAAAGTGGGCGACGTGAGCACCAGAAGAGAAGAATCTCTCTAGTTTTCGCCAGCCACAGGCGCACCGGGAAACTTCCCCGGTGCAAAAAAACCCGGTTTCTTCAAAAAACCGGGTTTTTTTAGTGATTGACACTCCTCGGCAGTCAGGCACGAGGATTTTTAAGACATTTGGGTCTTAATATCCCTATTGCCAGGGTTCCTTTCGCTGGCCGCATTTGCACGTTACGCGCACAGTCATATCTCCTCAAAAATGTTTTGGGCGCAGACTTTCCCCCAGTCCGGAGGTAGGTTTTTACATCTTGTCTGATTTATTTACTCTTCAATATTCATTTGTGAAGATGGATTTGTTATTTTACTTAGCAATGGAAAAAAGCCGTCCTCAAAGGACGGGGTTTTAAACCCAATTTTCTGATAAAATAATACGGCAAGGGAAGATAGGGAAAATTTAACATGGAAAGCGTTGCTTACATTTTGATTCTGGCTTTAGCCTTAGGTGTACTATTTTTTGCGATCGCCTTTCGGGAACCTCCCCGGATTGGCAAATAATTAGCTGTACGCCGGGGGCGATCGCGGTGTCAACTGAAGTCTGAAACCGTTTGTAGTATCTCTCGTTGATACCAGAGTCTCGATCCCCTTGGCATCCCCACAACGATTCGGGGGACGCAACGCCAGAATTTCTGGTTCCCCTCGGAAAGTCGGGGAATCCAAGATGCTCTTGTCCGCAACGATTCGGGGAGCAGCGGGAACTCGGACACAGCAGTCAAACAGTAGACTGGTACTTGGTTTTAACTCAACTTTATACCTATGCTCGCGACTGTATTCCGAGTTATTTTTCTAGTCCAGCCATTCATCTAACCGCGCGGTGACATGAATGGCAATTTGCTGGCAACGCCTGTTAAAATCAGCAATCATGCGCTGTTCCTCCTGCCAACACACAAATAGTCGCGTTCTCGAATCGCGTTCAGCCGAATCAGGTCAAAGCATCCGTCGGCGGCGCGAGTGTTTGAAATGCCAGCACCGGTTCACAACTTACGAACGCATAGAATTTGTGCCGATTACGGTGATCAAGCGGGACGGCAAGCGCGAATCTTTTGACAGGTCAAAATTAGTCAGGGGACTGGTTCGGGCCTGCGAAAAAACCGGTTTGTCTTCCGGGCAGCTAGAAACTCTGGCAGAAGAAATCGAAGCGCAACTCCAAGGTCGATCGCTCCGAGAACTCGCCAGTTCGGAAATTGGGGAACTGGTGCTGTTGCACCTGCGGCCGCTTAGCGAAGTCGCTTATGTCCGTTTTGCCTCGGTATACCGGCAATTTCGAGGCATCCGAGATTTTGTAGATACCCTAAATCACCTTCAAAATCCCCTCAAGGAAGCTGAAGCTACAGAAAATCAGCCAGATGTTGATGCAGGTGCCCTCGATTCGGATAAAGTCGATCGACAAAGCCCCGCATCCTGCGCTACTCCCAACTAAAGTCCGTTAAATTAATTTATAAACCAGTATGCGTGTAAGTTATAATAGTCTACTTGACTCGGAATGTTAAGATTAAACGTTTTAACACAGAGTTTAGAGTAACAGTAATGGCAAGCGCTAGCGTGCAGTTGCACCAGGCAAAAGTTAGCGAAAACTGACTTTAGTAAAAGATTTGGCAAGAAGTTAACCGCTTTTTCAGCAAAATCTCTAATATCTGCCGGCACAAACGAAAAACATGAAGGAGAGAAATCCTAGGAAACTATTCGCATGGTCAATCTCAAAACCACAGTCAAAGACATCGGCTTTACTCACGAGGATTTTGCAGCCCTACTTGATAAATATGACTATCACTTTAGCCCGGGCGACGTAGTAGCCGGTACAGTTTTTAGTATAGAACCGAGGGGCGCTCTGATTGATATCGGTGCTAAAACAGCAGCGTACATTCCCATTCAGGAAATGTCGATCAATCGAGTGGAAAGCCCAGAAGAGGTATTGCAATCAAACGAAACCAGAGAATTTTTCATCCTCACCGATGAAAATGAAGACGGACAATTAACCCTGTCCATCCGGCGCATCGAGTATATGCGGGCCTGGGAAAGAGTGCGACAACTGCAAGCAGAAGATGCCACGGTGCGATCGCAAGTATTTGCCACCAACCGCGGCGGCGCACTCGTCAGAATTGAAGGGTTGCGAGGCTTTATTCCCGGTTCTCACATCAGTACCCGCAAACCGAAGGAAGAATTAGTCGCCGAAGAATTGCCATTAAAATTCTTAGAGGTAGACGAAGACCGCAACCGCCTAGTGTTGAGCCACCGCCGCGCCTTAGTCGAGCGGAAGATGAACCGCCTCGAAGTCGGGGAAGTCGTCATAGGTACCGTGCGCGGCATCAAGCCCTACGGTGCCTTTATCGACATCGGCGGAGTCAGCGGCTTGCTGCACATCTCAGAAATTTCGCACGATCACATCGATACGCCTCATAGCGTCTTCAATGTCAACGACGAAGTGAAAGTGATGATCATTGACTTGGACGCCGAGAGAGGCCGGATTTCTCTCTCCACCAAGCAGTTGGAACCAGAACCGGGCGCGATGGTCAAAAATCGCGAATTGGTTTATGAAAAAGCTGAGGAAATGGCAGCTAAGTTCCGCGAGAAAATGCTCGCTCAAAAGCAAGCTAAAGCAGGCATCGATGTTGCTGCAGACTCAACAGATTCCTTGGAAATCTCCGACGAAACACTCGAAGACATACCCTCAGCAATGGAAGAGGATGTGCCGGAGGTAGCAGCCGAAGCACCCGCCGAAGCACCCGCCGAAGCACCCGCCGAAGCACCCGCCGAAGCACCCGCCGAAGCATCAGCCGAAGCATCAGCCGAAGCATCAGCCGAAGCACCCGCCGAAGCACCCGCCGAAGCACCCGCCGAAGCAGTATTAGATGGAGTAGAGGAAGAAATCTCTACTGCTACCGTCGAATAACATCGCAGTCACTGTTACTAAAAGAGGGGATTATCCCTCTTTTTTTTGCTTCAACGTCCCAATTACCAATGATTAATACCGTTTCCGGTTAAATCTGAATGATTTCACCGCTCTTGGCGCAGAGGGAACAGACAGAGAAGAGAGAGATGAATACAGGACGATGCTACCGGATTTGATATAATTTCCAATTACCAACGAACAGGAAGGGTTCGGGGAAGACAAGAAAAAAGTCAAGCTCAATTATCAATTACCCATTACCTATTGCCAGACATTAGATTAACTTGTCACCAAAAGTTCAGCAGAGCCTATCCACTCAGTCAACTCCAATCTAATATCTCAAATCTCAAATCTCAAATCTCAAATGGTATGAAGTATCTCCGGTAATGGGTAATGGTAACGGGTAATGGGGAACGGGCAAGAATATTTTTCAACATTGAGGTTTTTCCCGATTACCAATTACCTTTTCTCCGGCGATCGAGCGCACCTCATCTTACGCTCGAAAGGCTGTATACTAACTAGGGCTTGCTGGTATGCGAACAGTGAAAGTTGACCCCTTTCCCTCCTCACTTTCCACCAAAATCTCGCCACCCATCATCTGACAGTAATGGCGGCTAATTGTGAGTCCCAATCCAGTGCCGCCGTACTGGCGCGTCGCCGAACAATCAGCTTGTGCGAAAGCTTCAAACAATTTGTGCTGCTGTTCCTCAGACATTCCAATGCCGGTATCTTGAACAGATAAGCAAATCCAATCCGATGCTTCAACAGTAGCAATTGGACAAGCAATCGAGTTCGATTTCGTGCAGCCTGCCACCATTGAATTTTCAACACCCGACAGTTGAGCTGAATTCGATTTTTCGGTTCCATTAACGCGGCTGACGCTGATTCTCACCCTGCCATTTTTGGTGAATTTAGCAGCATTGTTCAGCAGGTGCAGCAGCACTTTCCGCAGTTTTCCAAAATCTGCGTGCATTGTACCGATATTTTGAGAATCGCACTCTATTTCTAAAACATTGCCATTCTTTTTTACCGACAATTTAGTCGCAATCTCCACATTATCAATTAGGGATGCGATGTCAAATTCTTCGATGTCGAATTTCAGCCCCCCCGCTTGAATTTTCGACAAATCGAGGATATCGTTAACCAAAGATAGCAAGTGCGTACCGGCATTTTGAATTTTGTGTAAGTCGGGAATAAAATCCTCTCCTTCAAGTTCTGCCGCCTCTTCTAAAAGTAGTTGACTGTAGCCGATAATCGCGTTTAAAGGAGTCCGCAACTCGTGGCTCATATTTGCTAAAAATTGGCTTTTAGCAGTGCTAGATGCTAAAGCCTCCTCCTTGGCTTGTTCCAATTCTTTTGTATGTTCGGAAACTCGCTCGATCAGGTGATTGAGAGACACAGCTAATGAGCTTATTTCGTCTTGTCCGGTGACGGGGGCTCGCAAATCAAAATTAGATTCGGCGGCTACTTGTTCGGCTACCTGAGTGACGCTGACGACCGGTTTGGCGATCGCCCGACTGGTGCGGTAAGCCACCATTCCGGCCACTGCTACCGACAGCAGCATACTCATCATAATTATGGCTTTTTCGAGGCCTTGGGCCTCCTCCATCACTGCACCGCCTTGCCGCTCTTGCTGCTGGGCAATATCGAGGATTTTGCTCACTTCCTGAAGGCGGCTTTCTAGCTGTTTTGCACCTTCTCCGCTTTCTGTCGCCAACAATTTTCGGGCTGACTCTATCTCGCGAGGCGAGAGTTGCGATTGCTGGATTTGCTGCAAAGTTGACCTCAGAGTTTCGGCGTACAATTCTAAATTTTTGGTGCAATTTTGCAGTAAAGTTTTTAGAACTTCCGGCTTGGCTGCCAGCCATGCGGGTTGGCTGTCGGCAAACTTTTCTAGGCGCAACCGCAGGTTTTCAGCCTGGACAACAGTATTGACAAACTGCTTTTCTCGGAGTTCCAGCTTGGCGGAATTATCTACAAAAGAATCTAGCTGTGCTCCCTGCAATTGTGCTGCCAGCACTGCATCTTTAAAATTACCGAGCAATTGCGCTTGTACGTGAGCGTCATTGAGTTGTTTTAATCCTTGTCCTTGGTAGTAGTCGGCAATCACCAGTCCGCTCAGGGAGCCGATAAAGCCGATTCCTATTGCTAATAAATAACCGCCGCCAATTTTTTGATGGATGGGCAAACAGCCAATTTTAACTGGCAAGATTTTGTGAAATTTAAGGGAGGTTTTTTCTACAGAATTATGGCTGGTTGAGTTTTGATTTGCAGTTTCGACAGAAGCCACTTGTTCGGAAATAAAGAGCGGCATCAGTTTACCTGGATTGCTATTTTTGGGGTTGAGTTGTTGCGTTGCTACAGATCTTTTCGGTAGGTCGAATTCTTTTGGCTCTGGATTGAACTCGCCATTGCCGAAGCAAGAGGCAACCGATAAACTTGCTTTGTTTCCGGTTTTTTTGAGCAAGTTAATTTTTGACATATGCAACCGCTGTATTTTGTGAAAATCTACCACGCTTTTAAGTTCTCCCAAAGGAAAGCTTGTTGGTTTTTTAGCAGACATCTGCGAAAAAGTATCTTTCACTCTTATCGAGTCAGAAGAGAAACTTAAATTCGGTTGATGTCTAATAAATAATTAGGCTATTGATGGCTGTTGCCAAATTACTTCTTCGATTCGTAAAACTCTGCGACAGGCAAAAAAAGAAATATTTATCCCTGCAGTGAATTATCGCTGCATGGGAGGTTACAGCCAGAATTTTCTGTCTGATTCGTTTTGCCTGTGAATTGTCCAAAGCTGATATTGTCTGTTGACAATGCACCCGATTCCTCAGCTTTGGAGTTTTGCTGCCAGCAATGCGACGATTGCTGGACGGTTTTTGTTGAGCATCCGACGACTTCGTACTGCAGGCTGTCACAAATGCGGCTGCCGATCGAACTTTTGCATTAGGCGCGATCGACTTTTGGCATCGCTGCCCCGCTTTCGACAAGTCTCAAGCAAAGTCCTGTAAGTTGAGTATAACTTTTTGACTTACCAAAACAAACCGGGTTCCAGGAAGTCTGTCGATTGGGGCATTGAATCTGGGAGATTGAACGGGAGTCTAAAATTTTGATTTCTCCACGACTCCTGTCGGCAAATTGTATCGGTTTTTGATGGTGCAAACTGTTGCCAATCTGCTGTATCTCTGTAACAGCGCTTGATTCCAGCGCACCTGCTTGCACCAGTTCCAAAAAAGAATGTAACTCTCGCCCCAGCTTAAAACCCTGAGAAAATCAGTCATTCCCCAATCTAAAATTTAAAATCTAAAATTTAAAATCGCAGAACTTACCGTCTCTACCCAAAGCTTCATCGGCTAATTCCAGCATCCAGCGATTCGGCCTGGCTTGGGGTTTGGCCGCGAGCACCGAAGTCCAAGCTTCCCTTTCTTTACCCCGGCCCAAAAGCGCAGCGCAAACTATCAAAGCTGTTGCTGTTGAAAGGCTGATGCCGCTTTGGCAGCAAACGAGTAAATTGCCCGGCCGCGCTGACATTTGGAGGGCAAAGTCAATAATTTGGAGGATATCATCAAGTGTAGGCAAAACCCGATCGGGGTCGTCAACGGGGGTTTCGAGGTCGTTTAAGGACTGTCGCAGTCGGTTCGGGATTTTGTGAAAACTTTTGGGTTCAGGTATGCCCGGAGTGCCGATCGAGATTAAGTATTTGAGGGAGCGTCCCGCAGGGCGATCGATAATGTATTCGGTGGCTTCTGCTTCCGAAGCAATCAGGATTTTCGGCAATTTTTCACCTGATGAATCTGCGGAATTGGAGGACTCAGCATCAACTGTTTTGACTGGTGTCTTAACATCCGGCAAGTATTGGGCAGCCAGCGCCCGAACGTCAGCAAATTCGCGGTTTAAAGCTGATTCCAGAGCCAAAATAGCAGCATCAGAGCCAATTTGACCCAGGGATTTAACAGCCTTTTGGCGCACTCCAGGAGTTTCGTCCCCCAGCAGGTGCACCAAATCTGCAACGGTTTCCTCTGTCCCTATTTCCCCCAAAACAGCAGCAACTCTCCACCGGACATAGGATTCGCTGTCTCTTAAGGCAATCGCGAGTCCCGCCTCGACCATTTTTTGCAAGTTAGCATCTCCGGCTGTATTAATGTTCCCCAAAGCCACCGCCGCCCGGCCTCGCACGAAAATGTCTCGATCCCAGAGCGATCGCATTACTGCCACCGCAGCCACCTCGCTGCTGATTTCTCCCAAGGCAGAAACCGCACTGCCGCGCAAGTCTGAGTCGTCGTGGTTGAGGGCTTGCAGCAGCCCCGCCACAGCCGTTTCCGTGCCGATTTGTCCCAAAGCTTCGGCGGCCCTCAAAGAAACGACATAGTAGTCGGGATCGTGGAGCAATTCTACTAAACAGGGTACTGCGTCGCGATCGCCGATTTTCCCCAAAGCCGAGGCGGCCCTAGCGCGCACAATTGGATTGGAGTCTCTCAGGGCGTTCAGCAGGGCGGGAACCAAATCAGAGACCCCAATTTTTCCGCAGTTGACCGCCGCCCGCCAGCGCACCTGGGAGTCTTCGTGTTTGAGGGCTTTTAGCAGTGCGGGGACGGCTATTGGCGGCTGTATTTTGCCCAAGGCCCAAGCAGCCCAGGCGCGTACTTGGGAGTCTTCGTGTTTGAGGGCTTTGAGCAGTGCTGCGACTGCTGGTTTCGAGTCAATTTCTCCTAGGGCCCAAGCGGCCCAAGCTTGCACTTGGCAATCTTCGGATTCGAGCGATCGGGCTAATTCAATTATTGCTGCTGCCGAACCAATTTTCCCGATCGCCCGAATGCTGTGAAGGCGCACTGCACTTTGTTTGTGGTTCAATGCTTTGACTAGCATCGGAATTGCCCAGTCGGAACCAGTTAGTGCCAGCAGTTGAATTTTGAGACTGGGCGAAGTTGGGATTTTTCCGATTAATTGGATTGTGGCTTTTTGAAATTCTGGCTTGACAGTGCCTGCTAGCTTCGAGCCTAGTTTTAAGTTTACTTTTAGGGCTAATTTTATGGCGCGCAAAGCCAGACTTTCCTGTTCTACTTGTGGCAATATTCTCGCCAAGGCGTGCATCCCTTGTCTTTCTTTCAAATATTTTTGTTTAAATTGAGCATCGCTGAGTTCGGGTAGCTGTTGGATGAGGCTTGCTGCTGAGTTCATGGATTTATTCTCATATTTTGGCAATAGCTGGAGATTGCTCTTTTAAACTCGCTTTTTTAATAGAAATACGGCTGGACAACACTCAAATTATCAAAAAAATTGGACGCTGATAAAATATGTCGGATTCCGCTATTTTTGCAATTCCCCAATGATTAATTTTTTGGGGAACCGGCTCGATCGTTAGTAGCGGTTGCTGCTTGGCATCGATGCGCTATTAACGGACACAGCTCTGCTATATCGTTTTATACTCACATTTTGCACCATTTTTAGCAACAGGCTTTCGGGCCTGTTTGACAAAGAGTGAATTTTCTTGTGGAACAGGCGCGAAAGCCCGTTCGTAAAAGCTTGCTGAGAATGGTGCCACATCTCATTTTAGAGCAATTTAGCTGGAAATCTCGATCGGCTCAGTTGAACGCAGCGAACCGAAAACAGCGCAATTCCGGGACAGTCTCTCACCTAGCGTAGGGCCCGTTTTTCAAAACCTCAGCCAAAGCGTTACCGTTATCTCGCAAACCTTCGTAAAAAAACAGCACTTCTCCTTGAATGCCGCGGGCGCGGTTGTAAGCAATTACTTGCAACAAATGCTCTGGATTCATGCTATACTTACTACCTCGATTCGCCAACAAAATACCGGGCGACACGCAGTGCAGTTGTTTGCCGCTAAGCTGTTCTCCAACCAGTCGATCGACCAATTGTTTGTAAGCCTTAAAATCCCGGCGGTAAAACTGCGGGTGAAGCATATCAACCAACTTTTTGTCAACCCAAGCTTGAGAATCTTGCAAATATTCCACCAATCCCCATTCATAGGGACTAGGCGAAAGCGACAGTAACAAATCAGGATTAATAGCTTTCAATTCTCGGTGCAAGCGAGCCACAAACTGAGTAATAATATCGGCGCGCCATTGCAGCCAATGTCGCTCTTTCGGATTTTGTGGCGGTTCTCTCCCGCACTCTTGCAGGTAGCGTTTAACCGTTTTTTCGTCATAACCGCCTTCGGAAGGAAGCGCAATGCGATCGTCTCCTTGAATGCCATTTACCGGATAATTCTTAGCGACTTCCAGCATCAACCCCAGCAAAAATTCTTGAACTTCCCCATCAAGAGAATTCATCCATTCAAACTTATTTTTCTGAAGTAAATTGCCGCTGCAATCGCGCGCCGCCCACTCAGGTTTTTTCGCCAGCAAATGACCGCCGTTGAGATTGTAAGAACTCACAAATCCGTATTCAAACCAAGGAATAACTTTTAAACCAACTCTATTCGCCTCAACAATTAATTCTGCCAAAGGATCGCGCCCTTGATACCTAGCATCTATTTCTATCCCAAATTGTTCGCGCATAATTTGAGAAGGATAAGCAGTAAAACCCCGGTTCCAAACTACAGGAAAAACTGTATTAAATCCCGTATCTGCTAAAAAGTCCATTGCTTCAGCAATCCGCTGTTTTGAAGTGAGAACTTTGCAGTCGGTACTGGGTATCCAAACGCCGCGAATTCCCCTGTGATGGGGCGTAAATGTCCTGGGAATCGTTGTTTCATTTTTTGCGTCAACTAAAACCCCAAACTGCTGTTTAAATAAAGATTTGAAACTGTGAATTGCTGATTGGAATCGCTCTAAAAATGGCATTTAGTCTGGGGATTTACAAGATTTTGTACTATTTTTTATAACTCACATTATGTGTCAATCTTAGCAACGGGCTAGAAGCCCGTTTCACAATTAATAAAATTTCTTGTGGGCTGTTAGCAACGGGCTAGAAGCCCGTTCCACAATTGATAAAATTTCTTGTGGGGTGGGCACGCGAGCCCGCCCCTGAAATTTTACTGGCTGGCGCTGAAATTTTACTATCCAGCGACTCCGGACAACTTCTGGCTCAAAGCTTCTTTCAAAAGTTCGGCCTTGTCAGTTTGCTCCCAAGGCAAATCTAAATCAGTGCGTCCGAAGTGACCGTAAGCTGCCACATCTTGATAAAAACGGCCGCCTCTTTCAGCAGGCAAATTCTGCAATCTAAATGCCTGAATGATGCCCGCAGGACGCAGTTCAAAATGCTGCTTCACAACTTCTAAAAGGCGATCGTCATCAACTTTCCCAGTGCCAAAAGTTTCGATCATCATGCTGACAGGCCGCGCTACGCCGATCGCATAACTCAACTGCACTTCGCACTTTTGGGCCAAACCGGCCGCCACGATATTTTTAGCAACGTAGCGACAAGCATAAGCCGCGCTGCGGTCTACCTTCGTGGGGTCTTTTCCCGAAAAAGCGCCGCCGCCGTGACGGGAATAGCCGCCGTAGGTATCCACAATAATTTTGCGGCCCGTTAAACCCGAATCTCCTTGAGGCCCGCCGACTACAAATTTGCCGGTGGGGTTGACAAGGAAGCGAGTTTGTGCATCCGGCTTGACGCTAATATCGGCAAACACCGGTTGGACGACAGCAGTCCAAAGGTCTTCTTTAATTTTGGCTTGAACTGCGGCCGTTTCTGTGATGTCGCCGATCGCCTCAGTGTGCTGCGTAGAAATTAAGATCGTATCGATGCCAACAGGTTTGCCATCTTCGTAAATCACGGTAACTTGGCTTTTGCCGTCGGGACGCAGGTAAGATAACTGACCGGTTTTGCGGACTGCGGCCAGTTGACGGCAAATCCGGTGCGCTAAACTGATCGGCAGAGGCATCAATTCCGGCGTTTCGTTGCAAGCAAAACCAAACATCAAACCTTGGTCGCCAGCACCGATGGCATCCAACTGCTCTTCACTAGCTTGTTCCCGACTTTCCTGAGCCGTATTCACCCCTTGGGCAATATCGGGAGACTGAGAGTCAAGAGCCACCAACACCGAGCAGCTATTAGCAGAAAATCCGTTGTCAGCGTGGATGTAGCCAATATCGGCTATTTTTTTCCGCGCTAATTCGATGTAATTTACCTGAGCTTTAGTGGTAATTTCTCCCGTCAGCAGCATCAAGCCCGTGTTGACGACAACTTCGGCTGCGACGCGGCTTTTAGGGTCTTCGGTCAGCAAGGCATCTAAGATTGTATCTGAAATTTGATCGCAGATTTTATCGGGATGACCTTCAGTAACAGATTCAGAGGTGAACAGGTAGCGGCGTGACAATGATTATTTCTCCTTTGATGGGGGCGAATCCTGCACGACATCAGCGACAGACGACTGACTTTTCAGGTAGAGGCCAAGAATCATCGCGTCTGGGCCGCCGTCGAATTTGTGTCGGTCTGAACAGCAGTGTTGAAGCAGGGTTTGAAATTGGGTAAAGTGACACTACTATAGCAAAGTCAGTCGCGGGAAGTCCCGAAAAACTTACATTGTGTAGGGGATTGTCAATAAGTCTTCGATACCGCTGGTCTATCCCCCTCACCTGGCAAAGGTAAGATGCAGTCAGGGTATCGCCTCGCACCAAGACTGTGGCAGGAATCCAATCCAAACAGTTGCGGACTTAGAATTTCCCGGCGATCCCATACCGATCGACTCTCCATTTTATATAGCTCGATCGCCCGCCGAAGCCCTAGCTCGTGCAGAAATTGGCAAGCCCGGGAGCCTGATTCGGATTAAAGCTCCCCGAAAAATGGGCAAAAGTTCGCTGATGCTGCGGATAATTCACGCTGCGGTCGATCGCGGATACCGCACAGTAACTGTAGACTTTCGTGCCCGCCGACGCAGCGGTTTTTGCTAGTTTAGATAAATTTTTGCGCTGGCTTTATGTCAATGTCGCCCGCCAACTCAAACTCGAACCAAATCTCGATGAATTCTGGGATGAAGATATGGGCAGCAAGGTAAGCTGCACTATTTATTTTGAAAACTATTTGCTCGAACAAATTGACAGTCCAATTCTGTTGGCGATCGACGAAGTAAACCTAGTATTTGAACGTGCCAATATTGCTCAATAATTCCTGCCGCTGCTTCGTTCTTGGCACGAACAATCTCGACAATTTCCAACCGGGAAAAAACTCCGCACCGCGGTCACTTACTCGACAGAAATTTATATTGTTTTGAGTCTCTATCAATCTCCATTTAATGTAGGACTGCCGATTAAACTATCAGAAATTACAGCCGTACAAGTCCAAGATTTGGCGCACCGACACGGACTGATACCATTTTTCTCAAGATGTGCTATGGATAAAGTCTGAGCCAAGCCTTGATAAGGG
>NZ_JADEXD010000024.1 GCF_015207285.1 Tychonema sp. LEGE 07203
CTTATCGGCTTTACCCTGACTCAAAACCCCTTGAATTTTCTGCACTTGCGCGATAACTTCCCGCGCTTTTTCCGCAGTTACTGCGATCAATTCATCTTCCGCAGGGCGAAACCGAGTTAAACCCACCGGCACCACCGCCACCGATGCCACAGCGGGAATATTTCCGGTATGAAACTTTGCCAAATCCAACAAAGTACGTTCCAAATGTTCGCCATCATTAATTCCCGGACAAACCACAACTTGAGCGTGAATTTGCAAGCGGCGCTCTTGAAACCATTTAATTTGTTCTAAAATTTTCCCCGCCCTGAAATTTTTCAGCAACCGAATTCGCACGTCCGGTTCAGTAGCGTGCACAGAAACATAGAGAGGAGAAAGCCGCATTTGTTCGATTCTGTCCCATTCTTTTTGAGTCAGATTGGAAAGAGTCAGATAGCTGCCGTAAAGAAAGCTGAGGCGGTAGTCATCATCCTTGAGATAAAGAGTTTCGCGCTTTCCCGGAGGCTGCTGGTCGATAAAGCAAAAAGGGCAGCGATTGTTACACTGAATTAGTCCGTCGAATAAGGCTGTTTCAAATTCCACGCCCAAGTCTTCGTCATACTCTTTTTCTATTTCTAACTTGTGAGTTTTGCCCTTAGCATCTAAAACTTCTAGTTCCAGAAATTCGTCGGCGCACAGAAATTGATAGTCGATCAAGTCGCGGGGTTTTTGGCCGTTGACGGCGACGATGGAGTCTCCGGGTTCAAATCCCATTTCAGCGCAGATGCTGTCGGGGATAACTTTGGTAATTCGGGCTGGTTGGGTTGAGGATTCGCTCATAAGTTCGCGATGATTTTTTAGATTTAATAAATTATTTTTGACATATTTTTGTTAGGACTTACCCACGGGTGCGTCGAAACCGGGTTTTTACCCAAATACTTGCTTGAGAGCCTCTATCTCGGTTAAAAACCCGGTTTCTTTATTTTGAGTGCGTCCATAACTATATATTTGAATATCTCAATATCATTATCACATTTGCCGTTGTTTGTCAATTTTTTATCGCAGCATCCGGGGCAGTGATTTGTCAGACTTTATATTTTTTTGATAGTCACTCTATTGATATGCGAATAATTGGTTGATAGTCGCTGTTGTAATTGTTCAAGCACAGGTTGAATATCTGTTGGAACTTGGCGGTATTTCTTTGCGAGGCTTTTCAGTTTTCGCTGAAATTAAGGTGTGAAACGAATTTCAACGAGAAGCCAATTAGTCAACGTCGATTCCCTCCCACAGTTGAGAAAGGGGTAATGTTTGTCCAGTCATGGCTTGCTGCCAAGATTGGCGAAAGCTGAGGCGTAAAAAATCTGTATCTTCCTCTGTTGTCGTAGCTTGAATTTCCAGAGAATGGGTGCGTTGAATAATAGTGGATAGTGTTTTAAGTAGTTCAATTTGTTCAGTCAATGACAGTGACTGAGCAAGATCGATCGCTTTTTGAAGTTGTGAAGTCATAGTAAATCCTCCTGGTTTTATTTTACATTAGTTACCCACGATCGCATACCACAAACTCACCATCAGGCACAAACTCGCTAAATGCTGAGGAATCAAAGATTTAATCGATCGCTTAGCAATTTTTTGAGTCACAAATATCGTCACCAACAATGAGACAATCAAAGTAAAACCTTGCAAAAAGCTAATCACCGCTGGATCTCCTACAAAACTAGGCAAATCATCTCTAATTTGTCCGAAAGTGGCAAAAGTTACCGGAATCAATCGCCCGCCTTCCTGCAAACCCAATCGCCAATAGTGAGCCAAACTACCGCCCCAAACCAGGGGTAGATATCCATAGGCAAGAAAGACAAATGAGAGAGGTTTATAGGTTGTAAATGGAATAGTTTTTGCTTGTCCCAATCTGTAAATTGCCTGCATGACGGCATAAGCTACTAACGGAATCAGCGGCGGAATAATTAATACCGCGAGCGACATTCCTAAGTGAGGTAAAAATTGCTCTAAATTGATACCCAACCCCAATAAACTATCGATTTCCGGTAAGCGATGGAGATAGATACCGCCTAATAATAGAAATAACAAGGCAACTTCATAACTGTGAGGAACATGGGTTGTCCATAATTCGATTCCCGGAGGGCGCACATTTAATTCTACCGATCGGTGGGGACAAGCTTTTAAGCAAGTCATGCACAAAACGCAATCTTTATTATCAGTTAATTGGGCGGGATGGGAATAAATTGGACATCCATTAGTGGTTAATCCTTCCCCCAAGCCCGGGCCGCCTTTATAGCATTGGTAGGTGGTGCATTCCGCCGCGCAGGTTCCTTGTTGGGCGCGCAGTTCGATGATTGAAAGTTTAGCAAATAATCCATTCATGCCTCCAATCGGGCATAAATACCGACACCAAAACCGCCTTTCAAAAATTAGCGAGAAAATTACCGCGCCCGCCGTAATTAGCAATAACAAACAACTGGATAAATAGGCGGTATTTTCTAAATTCCACAACTCTTCCCAGAGAAAGATTAGAGTAAATAGTCCGAATAGAAACCAACCACCCCATTTTTCAGCTAATTGGCGCGGCCATTTATTGAGAGTTCGCGGGAAAATTTTCAGCGATAGTTTTTGGACAATTTCTCCATAAATCATAAAAGGGCAAAAGGCACACCACAATCGCCCGACGATGGGGAATAATAATAACATCAACGGCCACCACCAGGCCCAGAAAATGTTGAGAGCAAAATTATGCTCTCTATCTTGGGGAGCAACAAATAGGATAATTACTACTAATGCAAATACCCAACTGGTAAACCAATAATTCACGCGATCGGGATACCAATCGCTCCGCAAAAGTTGCCGAAATTTAGGATAGATATTTAATAAATTCAGGCGAAATTTTTGTTTCTTGGCCGCCTGGGCCCAAAACACTTCTTCGGTTAGTACCTGACTTCCCTGGGCTTGAACTAAAGCGCGATCGACCATTCCCTGCAATTCCTGCAAATTTCCGGGGAAATCGTAGGCTTGCAAGCGGCGAATTGCTTCTGGTGTGACTTGGGGCTTGACTAATTTCTTTTTGCGACCAATGATATTGAGATAATAGTTGACTTGTGCTTCTAAATCTGTTTTTCGCACCCGCAAGGATGGGACTTTAATCTTGTGTTGTGTCAGCTTGTCTAGCTTGGGCTGCACACTTTCTGAGATTAAAATTATGCGGACATTAGTAGAACGCGGTGGCGGTGGTATTTGTCCTTCTTTGACTACTAATGTATAGGTTCCTTCGGTTAATAGTTGCTGAATTTGGGGGCATAATTGATCTGGTAATTCTTGCACGTCATTGAAAATTAACGTTCCTTCGCCCAACCATTCCAACAATCCAGGTTTGCCGCCCAAACGCCCGAATAATTCTGCTCCATTAGCCTGCAGCAAGGCACTTTTTATCTGAATAACTGGCTCGTTGCGCCGGTGGGAACCGAAATGAATTAAAGCTGCTAAATTATCTTTTTCTAAACCGGGTTCGCCTGAGATTAATACCGATCGATTGTCACTCGATGCTGTGCGAATTTGTTGGCGCAATTTCACTGCATAACGGCTATTTCCAATTACTCCGCGTTTCGCCCTTGGTACTAGATAGCTGCGGAGGGCGTTTTGACGCTCTCTTTCGTAGGCGATTTCTGATTCTAGCTGCTCTAATTTCGCGGCCAAGCGTTGAGCGTAGGCTTCGGTGATGCGTGGATATCTTTCTAGCAAACTGCGCCAGCGCGAGGCACTAATTACCCAAAATTGACATTCTGTACGGGCAATAATTCGACTATCTGCCGGTTGCGATCGTTGGAGGGCTGATAAATTGACGATCGCCCCCGGTAACAAACTACTCCCCCACATTAAGCCCGGTTGTTTGCGGCGGTAGCGATCGGCTTGTCCACTTTCTAGGATGTAGAGATTGGTGACGGGCGTATCTTCGATTACCACTCGAAATCCCGTGGGAAAAGTTGCCATTTCCATTTCCAGCGCGATCGCCTGTAAAATCTCGCGGGATAATATGCCTAATTCGGTGTTCGATTCGAGCCAGTTAACTAATTTTTCGGTAGACATCGCTTAGCCTCGGCGAAAGCCGAATATTGGTGCTACATCAATATTAACGGCAACTATAGCACGTCCCGTTCATGTTTTAACTATTTCTCAATGCTCCACCTGCGAGGGCGGTCAAAATAGCTACGCCAAAGGCCAGTCTATACCACACAAACACCCACATATTTTGAGTTTGTAGGAATTTCATCAGCCAGGCGATCGACAAATAAGAAAATATAAACGCCGAAATCGTTCCCACTACCAAAGCGGGAACTCCAGCACCGCCGATTCCTTCTCCCAAAGCACTCTTCAATTCCACTAATCCCGCCAGAGTAATTGCCGGAATTCCTAATAAAAAAGAAAACCGCGCGGCGGCGGCTCTTTCCAATCCCAGAAACAATCCTGCTGTTAGGGTGGAACCCGATCGCGAACACCCCGGAATCAAGGACATTGCTTGACCTAATCCCATCACAATACCGTCTTGGACGGTTAGTTTTTCATAAGTGCGATCGCGCGTGCCAAATTTTTCGGCTGTTGCTAGCAGCAGCGACATCACGATCGAAGCAATGGCGATGCTTGCCAAACTCCTCAGAGGCGACTTGTCAAAATCGGGAACCAATATCTTGATTAGCAACCCAAAAAAGACTATAGGTATTGTTCCCAAACCAATCCCCAAAGCCATTTTAAACTCTTGGGATTTGTAGTCGCGCTGCACCGCAGCGTTAACTGCACCAAAAGTTATATTTGTCAAGTCTTTCCAGAAATACCAAAGTACGGCGACAATGCTGCCTAACTGAATCACAGCAGTGTATGCTACACCCGGGTCGCCCCATCCCAGGGCGATCGGCACTACCTTCAAATGAGCGCTGCTACTAATTGGTAAAAACTCTGTTAATCCCTGTACAATTCCTAAAACAATCGTCTTTACAAAATTGAGTGGAGCGGGCCCGCCAACATCAGCAGCCGGGGTTTGGGCGAGGAATGCGTCAAGCAAAGCTATCATTAGTTGTCAATTTCTAGTTATCAGTTGAATTTTACATTTTGCACTATTTTCAGAAGCTAGAATTCAAGCCCACAATAAATAATTTTTCTTGTGGTGCGGGAACTTCCAGGCCTCCGGTGAAAAGCCAAAATAGCTATATTCTGTCAGTTGAATCGCCTTGTCGATCGCGGATCGGGGAGCATCTCAGTTTTGAATTTGTAGTTTTGTCCCCCCCGATGGAGAATATATAATGCTCGAAGGGGGGAGGGTACTATAAAAACCTACTTTTACATTAATTGAGATCCTGGCTGTCGATCGCAACAACAAGCAAATTATCATAGTCTATTCCAAACTACTTTAACCTACTCAGGAACATTTGCATACATTTGCTGATAAACTTAAAATAGTTTTTGTTTTTGATGAAGCCAGCTTACAGCAACTGCCAACAACCTATGATATTTTCTGCATCCAAAAAATTAACTGTTACTGCTGCTTCTGGCATCCGCTGGCTGCGGCGAATCTTGTCCGGCAGTCTTTTAACAGTGGCGATCGCCCTTAGCTTGATACTGCTCGCCGGCACAGCGCCAGCGGGAGCAAGTCTCACGGACGATCGCTTCGACGGTACAATTTTCGCTCTCTACGCCGGCAACGGTTCCCTAGTTCCTCCTAAAGTCAAGCTTACAGATTCTTTCAAACGCAAGAAACCCGCACTGTTAGTGTTTTACACAGACGACAGCAGCGACAGCAAGCAATACGCGATCGTCGTTTCTCAACTCCAGGAATTTTACGGCCGCGAAGCCGATTTTATCCCGATAATCATTGACTCTTTGCCTCCAGATCCGTCACCGGAACTCACCGAGCCCAGTCATTATTACGAAGGTTTCGTACCTCAAACCGTCATTCTAGACCAATCTGGAAAAGTAGTTTTTAACGAAAAAGGACAAATACCGTTTGAACAGGTAGACGATGCTTTTAGGAAAGTATTTGACTTGTTGCCTAGAGAGAAATCTCTACCGCTGAAACGCCGTGTCGTGAACGAACTAAACGTCGAATTGTCGAAGTAACATCTAATTGCTGATAGCTAATTGCAGCAATTTTCAACGGTTTCCGAACGATTGTTTTGCGGTACTGTGCCGGTGTCCGGTGCGCTGCGGCGCACCCACAAAAAGTCTAGCGTGTCTGCATAGGTTGGTTGAAAGTCTCTGTTTCGGTTGGAAATCTCGTAGAAAACTTAATTGCCAGAGAATTCATTGGTCATTAGTCATTGGTCATTAGTCATTGGTCATTAGTCATTGGTCATTAGTCATTGGTCATTAGTCATTGGTCATTAGTCATTGGTCATTAGTCATTGGTCATTGGTCATTTGTTGTTTAGTTGGTAGTTGGTTCTAATAACTATAGCGGTTCTCAAGAAAGCGAGGTATGCCCGCGGAGGCCGGTTTGGCCACGGAGGCCGGTTTGGCCGGCGCGGGCCAAATACTATATGACTTTCCATAGATAAAAAGATATAACCCTTGCCAAATCAGACTTTTACTCTCAAGGACGGATCGGATCGATCGTATTAGAAAATAAAGCCAAAAAGCTAATCCCAGTAAAAGTTTTAAAAGTTACCTTTTATTTTTGTTTTCGGAGAGTGACAGGAGAGAGATATTGTGTAATTTTAAATATATCCGCGCAATTCTGGCGGCTGTATCCTAAAGAGTAAGTTGTGGAGCCGGTGTTATGGCAAAGATTTTGACGATCGCGGATGCTGCGACTTTTGAAGTCGTGCAAGAGTTGCTCTCAGGGGAAGGACATCAGGTGACAGTCGCTCCTGACGGTAAGGAAGGTTTAGACTTGGCGCGGGAATTGTCGCCGGATGCGATAATTTGCGATGGGATGTCGGCTCAAATCAACTGGTTGGAGGTTTGCCGGCTGGTGAAAGCCGATACCCTACCCTACCCTAGGGGAACCCCTAGGGGGAAGGGGAACTCCTTCGGAGAACGGGATAGCTTCGCTTCACGAGAATTGAGGGCAGCTTATTTTGTGCTGCTGACAACACCAGAGCAATTTGAAGAAGTTTCAGAATTGGAGGAGCCCGTGGACGATTTTTTGTTGAAACCGATAGTCAAGCAGGAATTGTTGGGGCGGGTGCGCGCGGCCAAGCGATCGCAGCGTTTGAGGCTGGATCTGGAGCGAACTCAGAAAGAATTGCAACTGTCGCGCGATCGAATGTTGCAAACCGAAAAGATGTCTACTTTGGGCGAATTGGTATCTGGTATCGCCCACGATATTAACAATCCGATTACTTTTATTTACAGCAATCTAACCCACGTCCAAACTTACGCGACTGACTTAATAGAACTGCTGCGATTGTATCAAAAACAGCTAGTAAATCCCGACTCGGAGATTCTGCAAAAACAGCAAGATATGGATGTGGAATTCGTACTCGACGATTTATTAAAAATTGTGAGTTCCATGCGAACAGGGAGCGATCGCATCCGGCAAATCATCTTGTCGGTACAGGACTTTTCCCGCAGCGATCGATCGGGCTGGCAGTTATTCGATATTTCCGACGGTTTAGAAAATACTTTGTTGTTGTTGCAGCACCGCTTGCCCGCCCGCGATGGCAGGCGGGATATCAAGGTGATGAAGGAATACGGAAACCTGCCGCAAATCGAGTGTTACGCAGGTCAGCTCAATCAAGCTTTTTTGAATATTATCAATCACGCGATCGATGCTTTAGAAGAGTCGAGTCAAGAACTGGGGGAGTTGGAATCAATCAAATTTAAGCCTGTGATTTTGATTCGGACTCAGGTAATCGATGCTCAGCGAATTGCTATTGAGATTGCTGATAACGGCAGGGCAATTAGCCAAGATATCACAGAGCCAATTTCCGATTCATTGTTCGTGGCAAAACCCTGGGAAAGCAGCAGTATTTTGGGACTTGCTGCCAGCTACCGGATAATTGTCGAGCAGCACAAAGGGGAGTTAAAGTGTTTTTCCGAACCCGGTAAAGGTACTAAGTTTCGGATAGAAATTCCGATCAGACACAGTTGATTAATAGTATTTGCTGCGGCGCGGGGGCTGGCTTTTGAGATTGTTGGTAAAACCAGGCTCTACAAATGCGGTTAAATGTATGTTAATCGAGTTAAGAAATTAGCCGATCGTGGATTTCGCTGCTCATGTTGTACTCGCACTGCTGTTGCAGCGGACACTCGCAGCAGCGGGGGTTTTTGGCAGTACAAACTGCCGCCCCAAAGTCCAGCAGTCCTAAATTCCAATACCCGACTTGCTGTTTGGGAGCAACTCGTTCTGCAGCTTGCCAAAGTTCGGGCGATCGCGATTTTACCTTACCGCCGTCAATCCCAAAAAAACGCTCCAAAATCCGAGCAACATTCGTATCGAGCACAGCTTTTGGCTGTCCGAAAGCATTAGCACAAACCGATCGCGCAATGTACTTCCCAACTCCCGGAAGTTCCAGCAACTCAGCTTCGGTGCGGGGAACATTTCCCTGATAATTTTCCAGGATCGCCCGCGCCGATTCCTGAAGCTTTTGCGCCCGGAAAAACAGACCCAAAGGCTGCAACAAACTAGCAACTTCTGCAGCAGGCGCGGCCGCCAGATCGGAGATAGTAGGATACAGACCGACAAATGCCTGATAAATGGGAGCCACAGTAGCAGCAGTAGTTTTTTGCAGCAGGAACTCAGCCACTAAAATCGAGTAGGGATCGCAGGTGCGCCGCCAAGGAAAATCCCGGAAATTTTGCTGGCCCCAAACTTTTAGCCGGCGGCAGAACCACCTGACTTTCGGCGCGTTCAAAAGCTTCGATCCAAGTTCGACATCAGAATCCAAAACAGCGGCATTTAATGCAGGCATTTGATTGGTATTTTTGATAGCTTGTTAGGTTTATACTTATATAAATATAGCAGATTTAAATAAATTATAAAACTCTCTTTCTCTTCTCTTGCTCTGCGTTCTCTGCGTTCTCTGCGGTTAATAAAAAAAGCCCGATCGAGCATCCGCCAGACCCAAAAACCGCAAAAATACTTTAATCTCAAATCAACCAACAATGTAAAATTTTGTATAGGAAACGACCGAAGTTCCAAAAAATAGACGATAGTTGACATTTAAGAGATTTCAAAAATCCGCAAAAACAAATTTAAAGCAGGTAATAAAATGGTAGTAGCAGCACAAGTTCAATCCAACAATCAATCAATTTTTCAAGCTCGTTACGACAACTTTATCGGCGGTAAGTGGATAGCGCCGGTGAAAGGGAAATACTCAGAAAACCTGTCTCCAATTACAGGAAAATCAATTTGTCAAATCGCCCGATCGAGCGCCGAGGATGTAGAATTGGCACTCGATGCCGCCCACAGCGCGAAAGACAAGTGGGGCAAGACGAGTCCAGCAGACAGGGCGCGAGTGTTGCACAAAATAGCCGATCGCATGGAAGAAAACCTCGATCGCCTAGCCACCGCCGAAACCTGGGACAACGGCAAACCAATTCGCGAAACCCGGCTCGCAGACATCCCGCTGGCGATCGACCATTTCCGCTACTTCGCCAGCTGCATCCGAGCCCAAGAAGGGTCGATCGGCGAACTCGACGGAACAACAGTCGCCTACCACTTCCACGAACCCCTAGGCGTCATCGGACAAATCATCCCCTGGAACTTCCCGATACTAATGGCCGCCTGGAAACTCGCCCCAGCCCTCGCCGCCGGTAACTGCGTAGTCCTCAAACCAGCCGGGCCCACCCCCGCCTCAATCTTGGTACTGATGGAAATCATCGCCGACTTAGTACCGGATGGCACAATCAACGTCGTCAACGGGCCCGGTGCCGAAATCGGCAAAATCCTCGCCACCAGCCCCCGGATTGCCAAAGTAGCCTTCACCGGCGAAACAACTACGGGCCGGCTGATTATGCAGTACGCCTCCCAAAACGTCATCCCGGTAACACTAGAATTAGGCGGCAAATCCCCCAACATTTTCTTTGAAGATGTCTGCGCCCAAGACGACGAATTCCTCGACAAAGCAATCGAAGGATTTGTGATGTTTGCCTTCAACCAAGGCGAAGTTTGCACCTGTCCATCGCGGGCGTTAATTCAGGAGTCAATCTACGATCGATTTATGGAAAGGGCGATCGATCGCATCCGCCAAATCAAACAAAACAACCCCCTAGATCCGACAACCGCCCTCGGCGCGCAAGTCTCCATCAACCAGATGGAAAAAATCGCCGAATACGTCAAAATCGGACACGCCGAAGGCGCAGAATGTCTAATTGGAGGCGAAAGAAACATCCTATCCGGCGACTTGCAAGAAGGCTATTACTTCCAGCCAACAGTCTTCAAAGGAAACAACAAAATGCGAATTTTCCAAGAAGAAATCTTCGGCCCAGTATTAGCTGTCACCACATTCAAAGACGAAACCGAAGCCTTAGAAATTGCCAACGATACCCTCTACGGCTTAGGTGCAGGAGTTTGGACTCGCGACATCAACACCGCCTACCGCATGGGCCGCGCCGTTCAAGCAGGCCGCGTGTGGACAAACTGCTATCATTTGTATCCCGCCCACGCAGCCTTCGGCGGCTACAAATCATCCGGAATCGGGCGAGAAAATCACAAAATGATGCTCGATCACTACCAACAAACCAAGAACCTGCTAGTCAGCTACAGCCCCAAAGCTTTAGGCTTCTTCTAAGGTTTTAAGTCATTGGGAACGAAAAAGGAAGAAGGACAAACTTCAATGATTCGTCAACTCCTTCTTTCTCTCTTTCCTCTCCTTCTCTGCGCCCTCTGCGCCCTCTGCGGTTAATAAAAAAAATCTCATTCACAAACAAAATAAAACTGCCATAAAAACAGGATAAAATGGAAAATATCCAAAAAGTCACCGCAACAGAAGCCGCCTTAAAACTAATCAACCATCTCAAAACTCAACACGGACAATTGATGTTTCACCAATCCGGCGGTTGCTGCGACGGTAGTTCCCCCATGTGCTATCCCGATGGCGAATTGATAATCGGTGATGGTGATGTATTGCTAGGAAAAATCGGCGGTTGTCCTTTTTATATTGCAGCGCAGCAATACGAACATTGGAAGAAAACGCAGTTAATTATTGATGTAGTATCCGGGCCCGGAGGCAGCGATTTTTCCCTGGAAGGGCCGGATGGAGAGCGTTTTATTACTCGCTCCCGCTTGTTTGTTAATGCTGATTGACTTTGTTTAGTTTGATTTTTGCTGCAGCAATTTTATTTGCAATGAACCGCAGAGGGCGCAGAGAAAGAGGAAAGAGGAAAGAGAGAAATAATATTTCTATTGAGAAGTTGGCGTTTTTTGCTGTGTTTACTTTGTTTAGGACAAACGTATTTCTTCAATAAATGAGATGCCATCGAAAATGCTGTTTTTAAAGGCTTGAGTGCTGCGAACTCGCTGATTTTTGCTGAGTAATGTCATTGTTTCTACGAAGGTTATCAGTGCGCTATCTTGGGTTTTAGTTGCCCGAAAGCAAACGGTTTCTTGGCCTGCATCCCACGCAATTGCCTCAAAGTCAGAATAACTGCTGGAAGACAGTTTCAAAATCTGATTTTCAAACTGTCCTTGAAAATTTAGCTGGAGGCGAGAACCGTCTGAGTATTGGTAATTATTAACTTGTCGGTAGTGACTTCCTTCAATCGTTACGGTAAAATTACCGAAGAAGCTGTGAGAAAACTGTCCGCGAGTATCGGTTTTAATGTACTCGCCTTGCCAAGTGCCAATGTGACGTGTGAAAATTTCCGGTACTTTTTCTAAATCAGGAGGGTAAGATATATTTTCTGACATCGGGATACTCCTATTTGCTGTTTCTAGCGGCGACCTATTTTTAGGCTCATTTCCCGGCTAGTGCGTTGATATTCGTGGACAATCGGTAATCTTTCGGCTTGGAATTTTTCGAGCGCTTCGGGAATATTCGCACTCTCTGCTAGATGTTTGGTTAAATACAAGCCATCTTCCCAACCTGATGTCATTCCTCTAGCGCGTGTGGAACTTTTGGCGTGGGCTGCATCTCCTATTAAGATAACACGACCGTCATAGATTTTTGGTAGGGGGTCAATGTCGTAGGAAAAACGACAGACAATGTTTTCTAAAGGGGTTGATTCTATAAGTTTTCGGGCATCGTCTGGGAGTTTTGCTAGTTCTTGGGGAGGAATGGTAGTATTGTTAGGTTGCAGTTTCCCGATTTCGGAGTCGGTGCGTTCTTTTTCGATGAAGAAACCCCAATGAGTTCGACCTCCACCTATGTGAAAGAAGTTGGCATAAATTCCCCTACCGCGTACATACACAAAAAAGTTTCCTTCGGGACAGAATCTGTTATCTTCGACTATTCCTCGCCAGACGATATCGCCTAAATAGAATAGTTCTACATCTGGAACTATAGATTGACGAACTTTTGAGAGGATTCCATCGGCACCAATTAACAGATGGCCTTCCCATTTAGTGCCGTCTTTAAAGTGGGCGGTCGCGCTGCGATCGGTTTGGGCGATCGATGCTAATTCTGCATTAAAATGAAGGCATTCTGGGGGTAATTCGTCGAGGATTGCTTCTAATATAGCTTTGCGGTGTACCAGCATTCCGGGGAGTTCGTTTTCTTCGTAGGTTACGGGTTCGGAATTGATGACACCGCCCCGGAGGTTGCGAAACTCGAATACTTTGACAGCATCGCCTGAGTCGATAATTTTTTGGGTGATTTTCGGGTTTCCTTGATGCAGTGCTTGCATACCTGCTTGCACGATCAGGATACCGCAGCCGTCGGTGCGCGGATGGGGTGCTTTTTCAAACAAGTCAACCTGAAACCCTTGTTGAATCAGCAAAACTGCTAGATAAGCTCCTGATGTTCCTGCGCCGATAATACCTATCCGGGTGTGGGACGGAACCATTTGTGCTGCTCCTGATTTAAGATGGTCGATCGCTCCTCAATTATTATTGTAGTTAAGGAAAATCAAATTTGGCCGATCGCCCAATTGCCGATCGAGCTTTTGCTAATAGCGACAGGTTTCAAGCTGCCGCTAAATTGAGTATCTGGGCCGATGCAGGATTAATTATTATTTGCTGACTTCAAAATTTTCGCCTTCAAAACTTAAGCCTACTTTAAGCTTCAGTATTTTTAATTAAAGCCAATTCAATTTTTTCATCAGGCTTTTGAGTCACTTGTGCGTGCAAGCCAGGGCCAAAGAATTTAGCTATTTTTTCTTGCTTTTCTTCCCAAACTTCGATCGGTATCAGCGGCGAATAAAACTCTAGAATTAACCCGTAAGCACCATCCACATCTACTTCCCGCAACCCTTGGAGGACAGGCCGTTCCTCGTCTGTCGGGGCCAGCCCCAAGCGCTCCAGAGCATCATCTAAGTGCGCGGGTTGGCCGTAGCGAAATCGGGTGACATCTTTGCGGACTTGGTTTTGAGTATCTGTGGCCTGACTTTCTCGCAGGAGGAGAACTTCGGGAGAAGTTGGTTGGGTAAACTCCGCTGGTTCTAATTCGGCGGCTTTCAGGGCCAATCCTCCCAACAACAGCGGAATTCCATAAAAAAACCCGGCTAGATTTAAGGTAGGTTTGTCGGTGAAGTAGGCATAAAACCCGACTACTGCTAGGATACCGCCCACAACTAAGGCTAGGCTTGCTAAAGAAGTTTTACGTAACATATTCGTGAGGTAAGTAGTCGGACAGAAACAAGATACTTTAATTATTATCGGGCAATAAGTCTGGAATAAATTTAGTTTTTTGTCAAAATACCTGCAAAAACTGCTAGCGTCAATAAGGGCGGGAGCGCTGCGCTCGCACAATTTTGCCTCTGGCTGCCAAAACTTATCCCGCTTTCCCCGGCGGCCTTGCGACTGGTAAATATCCGTGTAAATTGTGCGGCGCGGGTTCCAGAAGGCGATCGAGATCGGCAGTATCATTAAAGTATAGAGAGTTGAGCCCGCGATCGACCATCTTGCCCTTTCAACCTATTTTCGGACATGATCGAAGACGAAGACAGAAAAACTGCGGTCACAAACAAGTCGGTTCTAGAGCAGATTAACTCGCTCAAACGCGAAGATGAAAGGCTTTATAATATCTTAGCGATCGATGTCTGGGCCCTAGCCAAGACGATGGACGAATATCAACCGGGATTTTGGTCGGCTTTTATGAAAAATCGCGAGAAAGCTCTGAAGCGATTTTTAACTGAAGTTATGAAAAACAAACCCGCAGATTCTAAGCGTCCGCCTTTTCTGCGCTGAAGTTTAGCTGATTTTTTGAGGTACAATCAAAATATAACACAGATTCAAAAACCCCGATCGCGTTCGTCACTTACAATATAAAGAACAGTGGAGGACGAACTCCTCAAATCCATGTCGGCGAATTAAAAATTCTCGCCTGTTCGCAGGGGGAATGTCAAATATTTTTGTTAATAGTAGCAAAGGCGAAAAACAATGGATGCACAGACAATTAAAGAGCGCGTAGCAGAAATCGAAATCAAGCGGGAATCTCTCGTGCGGCTTTTAGACCGATCGGACTTGGGAGCTCTGAGAATCGATGTCAGTCAGGCGATCGAGGAAATTGACGATTTGTTAGAAGAATTTAAGCGTACTTTTAACAGTTAATAGTCATTAGTCATTAGTCATTAGTTGTTAGTTGTTAGTTGTTAGTTGTTGGTTGTTAGTTGTTGGTTGTTGGTTGTTAGTCAACAGTCAACAGTCAACAGTCAACAGTCAACAGTCAACAGTCAACAGTCAACAGTCAACAGTCAACAGTCAACAGTCAACAGTCATCAGTCATTAGTCATCAGTTGTTAGCTAAGCGGCAGCGAATTTAATTTTTATAGTTATGTTAGTAAAAAAAATGTGGGTTCCAGAACCCGCCATGACATAGAAAATTAAATGCACAATAGCTTAATAGGTAACAAGAACCGACAACTGCAAACTTGACTAATGACTAATGACTGTTGACTGATGACTAAGGACTAACAACTGAGGGCGGACACGCACCGTTCACCGCCCCTAGTAACAACTAACCACTAACAACTAACCACTATTGACTAATTCATCGCCATATCCATCAAAATCTGTTGCGAACTAACCTCCGGGTTATTAGCAGGCGGCCGCCGCTGAGAATAGTGTCCCCCAGGCTGCAAATCCCAGGCTTGACGGTTGTCCGCCAACATCACACCCAAAATTTCTTGTAACTCCATCACTATAATCGGATCTTCCACTTGGACGATCGCCTCAACCCGTCTTGTGAGATTGCGCTGCATCCAGTCAGCAGAACCAATATACACCTCTTCGTCGCCACCGTTGAAAAAATAAAACATCCGCGAATGCTCTAAAAAGCGGCCGATAATGCTGATAACCTTGATATTTTCGCTAACACCCTCAACGCCCGGACGCAAACAGCAAATCCCCCGCACAATCAAATCAATTTTAACTCCCGCTTGCGAAGCTTCGTACAAAGCAACAATGATTTGAGGGTCAACTAAAGCATTCATTTTAGCGACAATCCGGCCGCAGCTACCCATGCCGCTATCAGCATTCGATTGGCAGAATTCTACCTCGCGGCGGATTAATGCTAAAAATCGATCGCGCATATTGACCGGCGCAACCAACAATTTTCGATAAGATATCTGCCGCGAATAACCGGTTAAATAATTAAACAAGTCCGTCAAATCCGCACCCAAATCTTCGCGACAACTCAACAAACCCACATCAGTATACAGTCCAGCCGTTTTCGGGTTGTAATTCCCAGTGCCGATGTGGACGTAGCGGCGAATAAATCCGTCCTCGCGGCGCACTACCATCACAATTTTCGTGTGGGTTTTTAGTCCCACCAAACCGTAAACAACGTGCACTCCAGCTTGTTCTAACTTGCGAGCCCAATTAATGTTATTTTCTTCGTCAAACCGGGCTTTGAGTTCGACCAAAACGGCTACTTGCTTGCCGTTTTCGGCTGCTTCAATTAAAGAACTGACGATCGGCGAATCACCAGAAGTGCGGTATAAAGTCATCTTAATAGCTAACACGGAGCGATCGTGCGCCGCCTCAGTAATAAACCGTTGCACCGTCGCCGCAAACGAGTGATAGGGATGGTGCAGCATCACATCTCCCTGGCGGATAGTCGTGAAAATATCCTCACCATCCCCAAAATCCAACATCGATTTGCCTAAAACTATTGGCGATTGCGAGTTTCGCAAGCGCGGCGGCACCACTGGAGTCCACGGGGGGTCTTTGAGTTCCGGCACCGGCAGCCCGACAAAAGACATCAAATCCTTGAGGCCTAGCAGCCCCTCTACGACGTAAACATCCTGCTCTCGGAGATCCAACTCATCCTTCAACATATCTCGCACAGCAGGCGGCATAACCGCTTGAATTTCCAGGCGCACCGCAGAACCTGTAAACCGGCGCTTGCGGAGTTCCTGTTCAATGGCCAGCAGCAAATCCTCCGCCTCATCTTCCTCCACAGTCAAATCCGCATTGCGAGTAATGCGGAACGGGTGATATTCCTGAATGTCCATCCCCGGAAACAAAGCCTCTAAATTGTGGGCGATTACCTGTTCGAGAGGTACTCCCGTCCACACAGAAGACTTGCCTTTTTGCTGCCACTGCAAATCCCCCGGTAGCTGCAAAAATCGGGGCAGCACCTGCGGTACTTTGACGCGGGCAAACAATTCCTCCTGGGTGTTGGGGTCTCTGACAACTACTGCTAGATTGAGGCTGAGGTTGGAAAGAAACGGGAACGGATGGCTGGGGTCAACCGCTAGGGGTGTGAGTACGGGAAATACTTGTTCTTTGAAGTAGCGGTGCAAGTAATTCCGCTGTTCTTGATTGAGGTCGATGTAGTCGAAAATGTGGATGCCGTTTGCTGCTAATTTCGGCCGCAGGGTTTGGTCAAAATAGGCGTGTTGCTGAGTCACCATCGGCAACAGGCGCTTGTGGATGGCATCTAGCTGTTCTTGGGGTTTGCTGCCGTCGGGGGTCAATTTGCTGACTTTTGCTTCTACTTGCTGTTTGAGCGCGGCTACTCGCACCATAAAGTATTCGTCTAGGTTTGAGCTAAAAATTGCCAGGAATTTGAGTCTTTCTAGGAGCGGCGTGCGGGGGTCGAGGGCTTCGTGAAGCACGCGGTTGTTGAACTCCAGCCAGCTTTGTTCTCGGTTGAAGTAGTATTGGGGATCGCTGAGGTTGATTGGGGCCGGGTTTTTGGCGGGGGTTTTTTTTGGCTTAGACATGGTTCGGGAGTCTTGGGGAGGCTCGGTGGTATCTGTACAATTTAGTATCGCAGCAGTATTGCGGTAGCGGCGCAGCAGCGGGCGATCGAAATCGCGGTCAATACAGACAAAACCCGATCGAGCCAGGGGTTTGGCCTGTGGAAAACTTATAATTAAAATCAGCAGTTTCAAGTAAGGACGCGCTGATTTCTCGGCACTGCGTATATAAAAATACAGTAAAAATACAGTGGGCTGCGGGAACATCACATCTCTCCCGCACCCCGCATCCCACACCCCTCCGACCCAGACAGACAGAAAGAAGCAAAAGTTAACACAAACAAACCAACTGCTTGCGCTCGCAGAGATCCCCGCCTCTGATAAACTTGATGGCTGGGAGTGCAAAAGAAGCACAGGCAAGCATCAGCAGTTGGGAGGAAATAGTTCGTGGACAATGTAATCGGTTTAGAGATTATCGAAGTAGTCGAGCAGGCAGCCATCGCCTCCGCTCGCTTGATGGGCAAAGGCGAAAAAGATGAAGCCGACAGAGTGGCAGTAGAAGCCATGCGCGAGCGCATGAACAAAATTCATATGCGCGGCCGCATCGTGATCGGCGAAGGCGAACGCGATGACGCACCCATGCTTTACATCGGGGAACAAGTAGGTATTTGTACTCGCGAAGATGCCAAAGATATCTGCAATCTAGATGAATTGATCGAAATTGACATCGCTGTTGACCCCTGCGAAGGCACTAACTTAGTTGCTTACGGTCAAAACGGTTCGATGGCAGTTTTGGCAATCTCTGAAAAAGGCGGTTTGTTTGCGGCACCAGATTTCTACATGAACAAATTGGCTGCTCCTGCGGCTGCTAAGAATCACGTAGATATTCGCAAAACGCCCACCGAAAACCTAAAAATTATCTCTGATTGCTTAGGTCGCAGTATTGAAGATTTGGTGGTGGTGGTGATGGATCGCCCCCGGCACAAAGATTTAATTAATGAAATTCGGGCAGCGGGTTCAAGAGTTCGACTGATCAGC
Organism: Tychonema sp. LEGE 07203; assembly: GCF_015207285.1. Taxonomy (GTDB): domain Bacteria; phylum Cyanobacteriota; class Cyanobacteriia; order Cyanobacteriales; family Microcoleaceae; genus Microcoleus. The sequence goes on from NZ_JADEXD010000024.1 coordinate 18,255, forward strand.
GACGGCGACGTTTCGGCAGCGATTTCTTGCGCGTTTTCTGGTTCCAACATCCACGCGCTGATGGGTATTGGCGCAGCACCCGAAGGTGTGATTTCCGCTGCAGCAATGCGCTGCTTGGGCGGTCACTTCCAAGGGCAGTTAATTTACGATCCGGCTGTTGTCAAAACTGGTTTGATCGGTGAAAGCAAAGAGAGCAATCTCGCCCGCCTTAAAGAAATGGGCATCACAGATCCAGACAAGATTTATAATGCTGAAGAGTTGGCATCTGGGGAAACAGTTCTGTTTGCAGCTTGCGGAATTACTCCCGGAACGCTGATGGATGGAGTTCGCTTCTTTGGCGGCGGCGCTCGTACTGAAAGTTTGGTAATTTCTTCTCAGTCGAAGACGGCTCGATTTGTGGATACAATCCATATGTTTGACCAGCCGAAATCTCTGCAATTGAATTAGTCATTAGTTAGCGGTTAACTGTTAACTGTTGACAGTTGACAGTTGACAGTTGACAGTTGACAGTTGACTGTTGACTGTTGACTGTTAACTGTTGACTGTTGACAGTTGACTGTTGACAGTCACCCGTGATTAGCAATTAGCGATAGACTAAGAACTAATAACAGGTGACTGTTAACAAGTAAGAAATAAATGGTGACAAATCACAGATATGAATATTGCAGTCGTAGGTCTCAGCCACAAAACAGCGCCGGTTGAAGTTCGCGAAAAACTGAGCATTCCAGAACCGAAGATTGAAGCGGCGATCGCCCAATTGCGGGGCTACCCCCACATTCAAGAAGTTGCCATCCTCAGCACTTGCAACCGCTTAGAAATTTATATTGTTACCAGCGAGTCTGAGCCTGGCGTGCGAGAGGTGATTCAGTTCCTTTCCGAATGCAGTAAAGTTTATGTGCAGTCTTTGCGGCCTCACCTGTTTATTTTGCTGCACGAAGATGCGGTGATGCACTTGATGCGAGTTGCTTCGGGCCTCGATAGTTTGGTGCTGGGAGAAGGACAAATTTTGGCTCAGGTGAAACAAACTCACAAACTAGCCCAGCAGTACAAAGGTGTGGGCAGAATTTTAGAGCGCTTGTTCAAGCAAGCCCTCACAGCAGGGAAGCGAGTTCGCACCGAAACTAGCATCGGTACTGGTGCGGTGTCGATCAGTTCGGCGGCGGCAGAATTGGCTCAATTGAAAGGTCAGCATTTAGCAAGCAGTCGCATTGCGATTATCGGTGCTGGTAAAATGTCGCGGCTTTTGGTGCAGCATTTGCTCTCGAAAGGTGCTAGCCATATTGCGATCGTCAACCGCTCCGTGCGTGGCGGCCAGGAGTTAGCCAATCACTTTAAAGATGCCCAACTGCACCTGTATCTGCTGTCGGAAATGATGCAGGTAATTGCAGATTCTGATTTGGTTTTTACCTGTACGGCTGCTACCGATCCGCTGTTAAATAAAGCTAAATTAGAAGCTGTTTTAATCGTGAGCCGCCCTTTGATGTTGGTGGACATTTCTGTGCCGCGCAACGTTGATTCGGATGCGAAGGAACTCGCTAATGTCAAGTCGTTTAATGTGGACGATTTGAAAGCGGTGGTAGCTCAAAATCACGAAAGCCGCCGCCAAATGGCGATGGAAGCTCAGGGCCTGCTGGAACAAGAAGTAGAGGCTTTTGATGTCTGGTGGCGAAGTCTGGAAACTGTTCCTACTATTAGCTGTTTGCGGGATAAGATAGAATTGATTCGGGAACAAGAGTTAGAAAAAGCTTTGTCGCGTCTGGGTTCGGAATTTTCGGAGAAACATCAAGATGTGATTGAATCTTTAACGAGGGGGATTGTGAATAAGATTTTGCACGATCCGATGGTACAGTTGCGCGCTCAGCAGGATATTGAGGCGCGCAGGCAAGCGATGCACACTTTGCAAACGCTGTTTAATTTGGATGTGGATGTCAATCAGCAGTACAGCTAGTTGACCGTCGCCCGTTTTTTGTGTCAACTGTGACAATAGACTTATCAGAAAATTGGGTTGAAAACCCCGTCCTTTGAGGACGGCTTTTTTCCATTGTTAAATAAAATAACAAATCCATCTTCACAAATGAATGTGGTAGAGTAAATAAATCAGACAAGATGTAAAAACCTACCTCCGGACAGGGGGAAAGTCTACGCCCAAAACATTTTTGAGGAGATATGATTGTGTACGTAACGTGCAAATGCCGTTAGCGAAAGGAATCCTAGCAATAGGGATATTAATATCTAAATGTCTTAATAATCCTCGTACCCGATTGCCGAGGAGTGTCAAGGCGTAGATTGTTGATGGATAGGTCAATCGCTGAGGCAAGGCAGATGTACGCAGCGAATCGTGGAGGCAGATAATTTTGTTCGTTACCGGGCTGATAGCCCGGTAACGCAGGTAGGTGAGGAAAAGCGGACTTTTTTTCAAGCGAGGCAGAGCAAGATCGATCGGGATTTCGAGGGGGAGAACCAGTTATTGGTGTCAAATTAAATCTGAAATTATTTGTATTTCGGGTTTGTATCCAAGTCTAGACTCCCCCTAAAGCCAGGGCTGTTTCATTCTCTTGTAGGGGCCCCAAATACTGGCTGTCCCAATCCCTGAAATACTTACAAAATCGTGGATTATGAGGGTAGGAATTCTTGGAACTAGAAGAGTCAAAATCATTGTTTTCTTGAGAGTGAAACCGCCGGCCCCGTGAAGCGTGTTTTCAAACTTTCCAGTCAGATTTAGATACCCCTCGCATTCTGCTTGAAAAGGGGGATTTTGATGGTTGTTATCTTTGTTTGAAAAAAGAGGGGGCGGGGTAAATCCAGGTTGGAAAACAGGCCGTAGTTTTCTTTCTCAATGGAGTCCAAGAGCGAAATGTTCGATCGTTCGGAATGCAAGCCGTCACTATCTGAGGACTAACGTCCTAACTACAAACATATTTTATAGTGGTTGTTCTAGCCGAGATAATATTATGAATTTTCAAAGACGAATTTTTAAATTAATTTTACTGCTGGTAGGGCTGTGGTTGTTTGTTGAGTTTGCTTCGCGCCTTGTGGCAGAAATTTTCTGGTTTGAGGAAGTTGGATATCTTCCGCTTTTGCTGTTAAAGCTGAAAACTCAAGGGTTGCTGGGGGCGATCGCAATTATTGTTTCTTCTGCCTTTTTGTTCGGAAATTTGGCTTTAGCCCGCCGCCTGCAACATCCGGCAAAGGAAACCAACTCGCAGGTGGCGATGGCGCTGTTCGCTTCACTGAGGGCGAAAAAAGCGGGGAAGAATTACGAATTACCTGTTGCTAAATCTCCAATTACTTTTTGGTGGCTGCTGTTGGCGGTATTCGGATTGAGTTCGATCGCAACTTTGACAGTAATTCAATGCGGGCTGTTAGCTGCAAACAGCCTCACCTATCTGGGTGTAGGGGGCAATTTGCCTCCAATACCCGTAAAGTTAGGAATTGACTCAATCCAGCCTGGGGCGGTGCAGCTATTTTCTGAGTGGTGGCAGTTGGTCTTGGTTTTGGGGACAATCTTAGCTGTGGCAATTAAGCCGGATTTTTGGCTGCGGGCGATCGCTCTTTTTCTCAGTGTGGCGATCGGGATTGTTGCCGTCAGTAGCTGGACAAAAGTCTTGCAATATTTCCACCCTACTAATTTTAATACAACCGACCCTATTTTTAACCAAAATATTAGCTTTTATGTATTTATTTTTCCAATTTTAGAGTTGCTAAGCTTGGGGCTGACAGTTGTATTTTTGTACGGTTTAGCATCTGGCGCTTTAACATATTTGCTGTCGGGAAATAGCCTGAGTAAAGGCGTGTTTTTGGGGTTTTCGCGACCGCAGCAGCGGCACTTGTACGGCTTAGGTGCAGCTTTCATGCTAGCCACCGCACTCCGGTACTGGCTGGGGCGCTACGCATTGCTGTACTCGCGCGGAGACGTTACCTACGGGGCGAATTACGCTGACGTGACAGTGCGGTTGCCCGTCTACGGATTTTTGAGTATTTTAGCGGTGGCGATCGCACTTTTGATGCTGTACCAGGTTTGGCAATTCAAAATTCAAAATAAACTGATAAAAAAGATTGTTTTAACGTGGCTGAGTTTGAGTCTTTTGGTAGGTTGGCTGCTGCCAAAAGTTGTGCAGCAACTCATAGTTAGGCCTAACGAAATAGCGCGAGAACAGCCGTACATCAAGCGCAGCATTGCCTTTACTCAAGAAGCTTTTGACCTCAAAAAAATTGAAATCAAAACTTTCGATCCAGCCGGGAAACTTACATATGAAGACTTAGAAAGAAATCAACTGACTGTTAGCAACATCCGGCTGTGGGACAAGCGGCCGCTGCTGGAAACCAACCGACAGTTACAGCAAATCAGACCGTATTATACATTTCCTGATGCGGATATCGATCGCTACACGATCAAAAAGAAAACAGCAAAAAAGGGAGATACTGAAAGCCAGCAAGTAATTCTGGCGGCGCGGGAACTAGACTATACAGCAGTTGCGCCGGAAGCTCAAACTTGGGTGAACGAACATCTGGTGTACACTCACGGTTACGGCTTTACTCTTTCTCCGGTAAACACAGTCGGTGTCGGCGGTTTACCCGATTATTTTGTGAAAGATATTGGGGAACCAGCCGAGACAGGAGAGACTGCTTTAGATGTAACTAGCGATCGAATTAGGGTGAGTATCCCGATCGGATATCCGCGCATTTACTACGGCGCTATCACCGATACAAACGTGATGACACCCACACAAGTCAAGGAATTCGACTATCCCAGCGGCGAAGAAAATGTTTACAACAATTACAGCGGCAGAGGCGGAATTGCGATCGGTTCTCTGTGGCGGCGCTGGCTGTTTGCTAATTATCTCAAAAATTGGCAAATGGCGCTGACTCGCAATTTTACGCCAGAAACTAAATTATTGTACCGCCGAAACATTAACAAAAGAGTCCGGGCGATCGCACCTTTTTTGCGCTACGATTCAGATCCGTATTTGGTAGTAGCAGACGCAAATCTGAGTAAAGATGATATAGAACAAAATAACAATAAAAATGGTAATAAAAATCAGCCATCTTCCTCAAAGACTAATAGTGACGATCCACCTAACTATCTTTACTGGATGATCGATGCCTATACAGCGAGCGATCGCTACCCGTATTCAGATCCCGGTCAAAATGAATTTAACTACATCCGCAACTCAGTAAAAGTAGTAATTGACGCTTACCACGGCTCGGTTGACTTCTATGTTGCCAATCCCTCAGACCCAATTATCGACAGTTGGATTCGGATCTTTCCCGGACTCTTCAAACCCCTTGACAAAATGCCTCTGGCTATCCGCAAACATATTAGGTATCCCATAGATTTGTTAAACGTTCAGTCGGAACGCTTGCTAACTTATCACATGGAAGATCCGCAGGTATTTTACAATCGGGAGGATTTGTGGCGAATTCCCAAGGAAATTTATGGCAGCGAACAGCAGCCGGTAGCACCGTACTATTTGATTACGAAACTGCCGACGGAAACTTCCGAAGAGTTTATTTTGCTGCTGCCGTTTACGCCAGTAGGGCGCAACAATTTAATTGCTTGGATTGCAGGGCGATCGGACGACAAAAATTACGGAAAATTGCTGTTATACCAGTTTCCCAAACAGCGATTAGTTTACGGCCCGGAACAAATAGAAGCTTTAATTAATCAAGATCCGGTTATTTCGGAACAAATATCTCTCTGGAACCGCCAGGGATCGAAAGCAATTCAAGGAAATTTATTAGTGATTCCAATTGAACAATCTTTGCTGTACGTAGAACCTCTTTATTTAGAAGCAGAGCGCAATAGTTTACCAACTTTAGTCAGAGTTATTGTTGCCTATGAAAACCGCATCGTCATGGCCGAAAATCTGGATTTGGGACTCAAGGCACTTTTTCAAGAACAATCTACGAAGAAACCCGCAATTATTCGCCCTGTAGAATTAACAGCCCCGGCTCTGAATTGATAGGCGATATGTATAGCCTTTCGAGCTCTCATATGAGGTGCCGCTGGCCTCCGCGGGCATTGGCCCGCGCAGGGCCTAAAAGCATCGGCCCGCGCAGGGCATCGGCCCGCGCAGGGCATCGGCCCGCGCAGGGCATTGGGCATCGGGCCGAAGGGCTCTAGCGTTGCGGAGGGATTGGCCCGCGCAGGCCAAACAGGGCAAACAGGGCATTGGGCATTGGGCCGCGCAGGGCCCAGCGAAGCGGAGGGATTGCAACCAACAGTCAACAACCAACAATCAACAGTCAACAGTCAACAACCAACAGTCAACAATCACCTGACGGTGCAACCGGAATTGATATCAGAAAACAGTTCGGAAATTGGCAATTACCAACCGGGAAACAGTTATGGCACTGTCAAAATATCTGGATTTTTCAATACAATAGGTTTACTTTGCTGACGATAAACTGTAACAGTTTCTAAGTCTTTGAATGTCATCCTACTGATTGTTCCTTAGCCGAAAAGGAGTTGCCGCAGCTACAGCTTTGGGCGGCATTGGGATTGTGGAACCGGAAACCTCCGCCCATCAAGTCTTCTGAATAATCTAAGGTTAGTTGATTGAGATATTTTAAGTGCTGGGGGTCGATCGCAACTCGGACACCTTCAGACTCGCATACAGCATCTTCCGGGCTTGGTGCACCGTCAAATGCCATTGTATAAGACAAACCAGAACAGCCGATCGACTCCACGCCGAGACGAAAGAAAGCATTGGGGTTGGAATGCTTTGACTTGAGGCGCTTTACTTCTGTGGCTGCTGTTTGAGTCAGATGAATCATGATTGGTTATTAGTTATTGGTTACTGGTTACTGGTTATTGGTTACTGGTTACTGGTTACTGGTTACTGATTGGTGCGAATAACAAACAACAAATAACAAACAACAAATAACAAATAACCAGTTAATCAGTTACTTGGCTTTTTCGGTGCGGGCGTAATCGTCTTGAAAGCGGATAATATCATCTTCTCCGAGATATTCGCCGTTTTGTACTTCAATTAAAATCAGGGGGATAACTCCGGGGTTTTCTAGGCGGTGAGAAATGCACTGGGGAACGTAGGTAGATTGATTTGTAAACAAAACTTGTTCTGTTTCACCGCAGGTAACTTTTGCAGTACCGCAAACCACGATCCAGTGTTCGCTGCGGTGGTGGTGCATTTGCAGACTGAGGCGGTGTCCGGGCTTAACTTCGATGCGCTTAATTTTATATCCAGGGCCTTCTTCTAGGGTGGTAAACGAGCCCCAAGGGCGCAATTCTGTAGCGGCTATTCCGTTGGATGCTGCTGATGCGTGCAGAGTAGATATTTGAGAAATTTCTTGAGTTTGAACCATGATTTTCACTCCTTGAGGATTGCTTGCTGAATCCTTTGGTAAACGACGTTGGGTTTTGAGGGCAGCTAATTTGTTGTTAAAATCGCAGCCCACCCGCGCGGACGAGTTAGCGAACTGTACAGTTTTACCGAGAAATCTTATCAGCCCGATCGACCTGCCTTAACAACCATAGCAAAATTACCCTAGCTACTGTCACCCGGTATGCGATCGAATTTACCAATCTACATCAACTCTTCACAGAACTTACGTATTTCAACATAATTGTGATTAGTCACGCAGTCAAGGCTACGTACATAATCTCACAATTGCTGTAGATTTAACAAGGGCGATGGCATCCAAGCCCTCGCCCGTGCTACTGCTTTTTTTTACATCGAAGGACGGTTAACTCGAATCAATTTACCACTCAAAGTATCCAGGGTAGAAATAGCATCATTAATTCGCGTCGCCTGTCTTTCCCAGTTGTTATCTTGAGTACAAATAATAATACCAGCATGGTCGGGTTGCGATCGATGCAGTCGAATAAAATCACCTCGATTGAGAGTCAAAACTGCTCGCTCATTACTCGCTGCAAAAGCCAATACATCCTCATCAGGAATTCCTAATCCTGCGTTTCCGGCTTCTTGAACTGTTAAAACATCGTCACCTAAAGGTCGCAGAAACTCAACTACTGGCAACGGATACTGTTCGTCTGCATAAATTCGTGCCATGTTTTAGGCTTCCTCATTTTCTTTAATTGCAGCTTCAATTTCTTCTGGGTAAGCATCAGCATAAGCCCAAGCATTGACTAAATCAGCAGCCGTCAAATGGGGATAGCACTTAAAAAGTTCAGCATCGCTGCATCCGAGACGGCGATAACCCACAAGTACCCAAACTTGTATGCGAGTATTGCCAACACAGGCATCGCCGCCACACACGCCGGGAGTCTTTTTAATCCCTAGAGAACCGTTGCTTAAAGTTTGAAGTAAAATTTCTATAGCCGCTGCTTTATCGGCTGAATTTAAGGAGGCTAGATCGATTTTTAATTCGGTGAGTGTCATTATTTATTCCTATTCGTTGGGGAATATATGTTTAATATTTTAGCTTAAATCTAGATTTGGCGATCGCGCCCAGGCCCCGCAAGCTACGGTTTTTTTCACCTCGGCGGACGAATTACTCGAATCAATTTACCTGTGAGATTTTCGACTGTAGAAATAGCTTCATTAATGAGTGTAGCTGATCTCTCTGTATTCAAATCTTCTTTGCAAATAATGATACCATTATGGTCAGGTTGCAAACGATGCAGGTGTCTAAAATCATCCCAATTGCGCGTCAAAACGGCTCGATTGTGGCCAATAGCAAAAGCTAATACATCTTCATCAGGAATCCCCAGTCCACCATTTCCAGCTTCCTGCACTGTCAAAACATCGTGACCAAAAGTTCGCAGTAATTCTACGATTACCAGTGGAAAATTTTCATCTGCATAAAGACGCACCATTTGTTAATTTTCCTCATTTCTAGCGATCGCAGCTTCAATTTCCTCTGGGTGTGCCTCAGCATAAGCCCAAGCATTCGCCAAATCTGCTGCACTCAAATGAGGAAAGTCTTGCAAAATTCGCACATCATTTGCACCCAGAAGGCGATAATTTACCATCGACCAAACAGGTATGCGAGTCTTAGCAATTCTAGCATCGCCGCCGCACACGCCCGGAGTTTTTTCGATTCCTTGCCAAGTATTGCTTAGACTTTGGACTAATAGCTGTATTGCCTGAGTTTTTTCACCGGGAGTTAAGGCAAGTAGTTGCTTTTCTAATTCTTTCAGTAGCATTATTTACAATCTCATTTTTACAGAAGTAAGATTTGTTAGCTCTATTGTATTATAGCAAATTCATCCCTCCGAGTCCACCTGTTGAACCTGTTCCAAGGTTAGCCGCAGCACCTCTGCGATTTGCTCGTCGCTCAAGCCAAACTGCCGTAACTTACCAATTGTTTCGATCTTGGCTTCATCGTTTGCCTGCTGAAAGTCAGGATGTTTAGGCGGATTTTCCTCTGGGGTAGCTGTGGGGCGATCGGAACAGACGTTGATGTAGCCAATAATGTTGCTATTACCAATAGTACAATCCGAGATATTCAGATTTCCTTGCCGATCGAGAACAGATTTAAGATTACCTTTATCAACAGGTTCATCAAAGGCTTGAGATAACATTTGTAAAAGTTCGTAACCCACATCTTTAACGTGACCTTGTGTAAGACGATAAGTGTCTGCAATCTCAGTATACTTTTGTTGTTTCAGAGTTCCCTCAATAATTCCGCGCTGCAAGTCATTTAGACGCTTGCCTGTCTTGGCATAGACAACTTTATCTACAAATTCCAATACCTGGTGAGTGTCCATCAGCATAGATGTGAGAGAACTGGCGTTATTATACCCGACTTTATCCGTCTATATCCGTCCCGATCCGACTTGCACATCAAAGGTTAGAAAAGATCCGTCTTTTTCCGCTTTTCAGATTGTGAGAGAAAACTCTACTATATGAAAGGTAAAGTTATGAAACGTAGCTTGACAGGAGAAAGTAGCTATGAGTGGAGGACTGTTCGACTGGGTTGGCGAAGTCGTTACTGGGCTCGGCTCTGAGATTGCTGAAGCTTTGGGCTTTGATGATGCTGCTGGTAGTAACTCAGGGGACGGACAGGAAAAAAGCAGTAACAGCGATCGAGAAAGAGGTAGAGCTAGTTATCAACAGGGAGAAGACTTGGAGGTATACACAGAGGAAAAGCTCGAAAAGTTTGGATTAAATGCTGTTCAGGTTCCTCGTAACTTCCTTTATAATGAGACATTTGAACAGTACGGCAGACCTACTCAAGTCGATGTCACCATTGATGATAACAATGACAACGAAGTAGCAATAATAGAGTGCAAAGCTTACACAACAAAATGGAATGATGTGGATCAAGCTCAACGGCTAGTTCATGTAGCCAAGGAAAGAGGAATTCCCCTAATTTTTTCTACTTCTGATGGAACTACAGACTGCTTTGGCTCTCGTGTCAAAGAAGTTTTGAATGAAAATCAGTGCTTCGTAATCTCTCCCGATAATATCTTCTTTGCCGATCCATCTGATGTCAAAGAAAATGGCATTACGTTGGGACTTCCTCCTGAAATTAAACCTCACTGGAATAGTAACAGTAGTGATAGTGGAGGAGAATCGTTATCGAGTGATGGTGGAGGAGAAGCATTACTTGGTGGCTTCATATCATCATTTGTTGGCTTTTTTGGGAGCAGTTCCGACTCTGAATCAAGCGATAGTTCTGATTCCAATAGCAGTGATTCTAGCGATAGTGGTGGCTCTTGGGATTTGTTCGGTAATTGGTTCAGTGATAGCTCTGACTCTGAATCAAGCGATAGTTCTGATTCCAATAGCAGTGATTCTAGCGATAGTGGTGGCTCTTGGGATTTGTTCGGTAATTGGTTCAGTGATAGCTCTGACTCTGAATCGAGTGATAGTTCTGATTCCAATAGCAGTGATTCTAGCGATAGTGGTGGCTCTTGGGATTTGTTCGGTAATTGGTTCAGTGATAGCTCTGACTCTGAATCAAGCGATAGTTCTGATTGCAGCAGTAGCGACTCTGACTCAAGTTACAGTTCCCACTCTGGCTCAAGCTACAGTTCCGATTCTGGAAGTAGTGATTCTAGCGATAGTGGCGGCTCTTGGGATTTGTTCGGCGGTAGCTCTTACTCTGACTCAAGCTACAGTTCCGATTCGGGAAGTAGTGATTGTGGAAGTGGGGATCGTGGCGATAGTGGCGGATCTGATAGTAGCTCTAGCAGTACCGAGAGTTGGTGGTAACACTTGCTTTTTATGGGAAGGAAGCAATGGATAAAGCTATCTGGCAACAAAATAAATTTTCGGCAAAGGTAAGCGACTACATAATCCTAGTAGCACAGGGCAACATCCTAAATAGTGAGACTTGCAGTGTGGTTTTATGACTCAACAACCAGTTATTAGACAAGAGACTGATAGCGGACACAATTTTGAGAGTGTTCTCGCTCAACTATCGGAAAAAATCAGAAAAAGCAAATGGGCGAGGTCTTCCTTAGATACCATAGTTACAGATGGTTTGGAAGTTGCCAAGGAGACTGACGCTATTTACTCTAAGGAAGGAATCTTTACACAATTTAGGTTATACCTACTGTACAAAGTAGCTTTTGAAGTATGGTCATATCAACATCAAGCTATTCTCCATATTCTAGAAGCAGGTAAATCGGAACAGTTGAAAAAACATTCCCAGCTAGTTTTGCAGCATCACAATGTAATGAGCAATATGTTTTATAAGCTCAACCAGCTTGCTACTGTCCCTGGCCCAAATAGCTTGAGAGAGCCTTGGTTATCAGTATGGACACAGACTATCGATGAATTGGCGAAATTCGTAGACATCCCAAAGGTTGATCCGGTAAAGCAAAAAAATCTAAATTTATTCAGATTTAAGTTGAGGATGAGACTACCGGGTATGTCTCCACAGACTATGTATGTCATTTTTTCAACCTTTTTATTGGTGCTTGGAATACTGATTGCTACCCTACTACTGATTCATAATTGAGGAATATATGAGAGATAAAGGAATATCACCAATCTTAATTACTGGGTTTTCTTTTGGAATCCTGTGGGACTTCGTGACAACATTTTTAGGAGTAGTATCCATAGTTGCAGGCTCAAATTTTTCTATTTCTCTTAAGAACCTTGATACTAACACTTTTGGAGTCTACGGAATAGCTTTTGTTAGTACAGTTATAGTTTTTTGCTTCAACCTAATTACTAAAAATGTCTGGCAAGAAGCTAGTGAGGGCCAATGGACATTAGTAGCACCTTGGTTGCTCTGCGTTTTTTTTGACTTCTTTACATCACTTGCTGGAAACTACAAATTTATACTTCCGGGTAGACAAAATGAAATAGCTGTTATAGGTGTCGTATGGTTCATAACTTTACTCACTACTATCAGTCCAATGACTGTTTACTATTTAATTAAAGACTACGAGGATTAGAACCGCTAGATAGATATAAATCCTCAAAACAAAAACCCGGTTTCTTGGAGAAAGCGGGTTTTTTACAATAGGCGAACATAATTAGCGATCGCAGTACCCGATCGCCCGTCTCCACCCAACAGCGAAAAATGTGATATAATGTCAAGTAAAAATATAAATAATCAACCATCATGCAATTAGAAGATTACTTTGAATTTTTAACACAAGAAGATATCCGCATCAAAGGAACCCGCGTCGGTATCGAACACATTCTCTACGAATACATCCACCGCGGCCAAACTCCTGAAGCCATAGCTCAAAAATTTCGGACAGTGACGATGGCTCAAGTTTATGCTACGATTTTGTACTATCTGGAAAATCCCAAAACAGTAGGTAAATATGTAGGAGATTGGTTAGAATATTGCCTCAAATCTGAAGCTGAATACGATCGCAATCCATCACCTTTTGTCTTGAAAATGCGTCAGATTAAAGAGCAAAAGCAGAAATCTCAACAACTGGATCGAGTTTATTAATGAGTGTCAAATATCTGTTAGACGAAAATATCGATCCTGAATATCGGGTGCAGCTTTTGTATCATCAATCCGATCTGGTTGTTTTGATGGTTGGTGATGAAGGTGTTCCGCCGAAAGGAACTAAAGATCCAGAGATTTTATGTTGGTGCGAGGAGAATAACTTTATCCTTGTTACTAATAACCGACGTTCAATGCCAGTTCATTTGTCAGATCATACAGCCGAAGGTCGTCACGTTCTAGGAATTCTGACAATCCGCTTGAATGCAGATATGGGTAAAGTAATTGAGGAGTTAATTGAAATTGCCGGAGCATCTTTTGAAAATGAATATCAAGATCGGATTGAATTTATCCCGCTTATCTAATTTCCAGGGCGGACAATATATCAATTATAAGAGCTGTATACTCTGGTCTCATGCAATTCCTCTTCCTGGCTAAACTCAGCTAATTCCTTGAGAATTTCACGGCGCTTAACACTACGCTGCTGTTTGTATGCGATCGCACTTGCCAAACTAATCCGCCGCTGGTTTCCTACTTTTCCATAGGCAATTTCCCCATCATCGAGCAATTTCACCACAAATTCTGGCGACACATTCAGCAAACTAGCAGTTGCTTCAACAGTCATATCTTGCTCAATCGGCACTAAAGATACTGCTTTACCAGCCGCCATCAAATGCGTGGCTTGACACAACAATTGATAGAGAGATTGAGGAAGTGCGATTTCTTCCCCGCCCACTTCCACAAGTTTTACTTTTAATGTCTCAGAATCACCATTTTCTATCTTGAGAGATAGCATTTTATCCAACAACTTGATAGCTATTGTTTCTTCTTCTGTCGGTAAAACCGGATCTAAGAGTATTTTTTGCCTGCTCATGAAAATGTTTCCTGAATAAGTTTAATGGTATTATAATAATGATGCAAAATGTCAGTTGACATCCTAATTATTTCTCTCCCTTCTCTTCCTCTGCGTTCTCTGCGTTCTCTGCGGTTAAAAAATCATTCCAATCTAGACGCGCCAATAATTAGATATTTTTTCAGCATAAATATTTAGCCCAGAGTTCCTGACAGTTAACTCATCGGTTATAACTATTTTTGCACGATCGATCGCACCAGCAATAATTTTTTCCTGCATCTACCCAATACAGTAAATCTATATATAATACATCATACTAGATCGATCGCCATCCCACGCTCTGCTCTAGATCGCAATTTTTTGATCACTTTGAGAGACTTATCCAAATGAATAGCAACGGACTGCCAGCAAAACAAGGCCTTTACGATCCGCAGTTCGAGCACGACGCTTGCGGAGTCGGGTTCATCGTACACATGAAAGGAAACAAATCCCACGAAATCGTCGAACAGGGACTAACAATCCTGCTGAACCTCGACCACCGGGGGGCCTGCGGCTGCGAACCCAACACCGGAGACGGAGCGGGAATTTTGATGCAAGTGCCGCACAAATTCATGAAAAAAGTAACAGCGGCCCTCAACATTGAACTTCCAGAAGCCGGCGAGTACGGAGTTGGCGCGATTTACTCATCGCCAAATCAGACGGAACGCGAAAACGGCAAACGCATATTTGAGGAAATCGCGGCAGAAGAAGGCCAAGAAGTGCTCGGCTGGCGCGAAGTTCCCACGGACAACTCATCCCTCGGCGACACCGCCAAATTTAGCGAACCCTTCATGCAGCAAGTGTTCCTCCGGCGCGCCGCCGGTATCGACGAGGCTGCCTTCGAGCGGAAACTGTACGTCATCCGCAAACGCGCTCACAACGCCATCCGCACAACGCAAGTAGACCCCTACTGGTATAATTCCACACTCTCCTGCCGGACGATCGTCTACAAAGGAATGTTAATGCCGGTGCAAGTGGGAGATTACTATCGGGACCTCCACGACCCCGACATGGAAAGCGCTCTAGCCCTAGTTCACTCGCGCTTCAGCACCAATACATTTCCGAGTTGGGAACGATCGCACCCTTACCGCTACATCGCCCACAACGGCGAAATCAACACCATGCGCGGCAACATCAACTGGATGCACGCGCGGCAATCCTTGTTCGAGTCGGAGTTGTTCGGAGACGATTTAAAGAAAATCCCGAACTTAATCAACATCGAAGGTAGCGACTCGACAATCTTTGACAACGCTTTGGAATTGCTATATTTGGCCGGGCGTTCTTTACCCCACGCCGTAATGATGATGATTCCCGAACCTTGGACGGCCCACGAGTCCATGAGTGACGAGAAAAAAGCTTTCTACGAATACCATTCCTGCTTGATGGAACCTTGGGACGGCCCGGCTTCGATCGCATTTACCGATGGTACTTCGATCGGCGCAGTGCTCGATCGCAACGGTTTGCGGCCTTCCCGCTACTGCGTCACCAAAGACGACTTAGTAATTATGGCATCCGAAGCCGGAGTTTTGCCGATCGCCCCAGAAAGAATCCTATCAAAAGGCCGCCTGCAACCGGGGCGGCTGTTCCTAGTAAATACCGAGGAAGGCCGCATCGTTTCTGACGAAGAAATTAAGACCAAAATCGCCACAGAACACCCGTACCGCCAGTGGATTGACCAGCACATGGTCGAGATTGCCAAACTACCAGATGCGCCAGCAGTCGCAGAATCCGACCCCGAAACATTGATCCAGCGCCAAATGGCTTTTGGCTACACCTTTGAAGAACTGCGGTTGCTGTTAGCGCCAATGGCAACAAACGGCGTGGAAGCTGTCGGGGCGATGGGTGCAGATACGCCGCTAGCCGTTTTGTCGAACAGACCAAAACTGCTTTACGAATACTTCCAGCAACTGTTTGCTCAAGTTACCAATCCGCCGATCGATTCGATCCGCGAAGAAATTGTCACTTCTGCCGAAACTACGATCGGCGCTGAACGCAATTTGCTGAAACCGGAACCGGAAAGCTGTCATTTAATCGAACTGAAAACACCAATTCTCAGCAATGAAGAATTGGCTAAACTCAAACAGGTAAAAACAGGTAATTTCCGCTCTACTACACTGCCGATTTTGTTCGACCCAAAAACAGGAGTAAAAGGTGTAGAACAGGCGTTAGAAGAAGTATTTGCAGCAGCAGATAGCGCAATCGCCTCTGGGGTGAATATCATCATTTTGAGCGATCGGGGCATCAATTCCGACAAAGCCCCAATTCCCGCGCTGCTGGCGGTTGCGGGCCTCCACCACCACTTGATCCGCCAAGGTACGCGCACGCGGGCGGGACTCGTGCTCGAATCCGGCGAACCGAGGGAAGTGCATCACTTTGCGACACTTATTGGATATGGTTGCGGCGCAATTAATCCGTATTTGGCCTTCGAGACGATCGCCGATTCGATCCAACAAGGTTTGCTGCTAAATGTCGATTACAAAACAGCTTGCAAAAACTACATCAAAGCCGCAACCAAAGGCGTGACGAAAGTTGCCTCAAAAATCGGGATTTCGACAATTCAAAGTTATCGCGGCGCGCAGATTTTTGAAGCAATTGGCTTGAACAAATCCGTAGTCGATAAATACTTTGCTTGGACAGCTTCCCGGATTGAAGGTGTAGACTTGGAAGTCATCGCCCGAGAAGCAATTTTGCGCCACACCCACGCCTTCCCCGAACGCCCCAGCAGCGGACATACTCTCGATGTCGGCGGCGAATATCAGTGGCGGAAAGAAGGCGAAGCCCACTTGTTTAGCCCGCAGACAATTCACGCGCTACAACAAGCAGTTCGCGAAGGAAGTTACCCGCTTTTCCAAAAGTATTCCGCCCTGGTAAACGAACAAAACCAGCAGCATTTTACCTTGCGCGGTTTGTTGCAATTCAAGCAGCGGGAATCAATCCCAATTGAGGAAGTCGAACCCGTGGAATCTATTCTCAAACGCTTTAAAACTGGGGCGATGAGTTACGGTTCAATTTCCCAAGAAGCCCACGAATCTTTGGCTGTAGCGATGAACCGCATTGGTGGTAAATCGAACACCGGTGAAGGTGGCGAAGATCCGGAAAGATATACTTGGACAAACGATCGCGGCGACTCGAAAAACAGCGCGATCAAACAAGTTGCTTCCGGGCGTTTCGGCGTTACCAGCTTGTACCTTTCCCAAGCCAAGGAACTGCAAATCAAGATGGCGCAGGGGGCAAAACCCGGAGAAGGCGGACAGTTGCCGGGTAAAAAAGTATACCCGTGGATTGCGAAAGTACGGAACTCGACTCCTGGTGTGGGTTTGATTTCGCCTCCTCCTCACCACGACATTTATTCGATCGAAGATTTGGCCGAATTGATTCACGACTTGAAAAATGCCAACCGGGAAGCGCGGGTTAGCGTCAAATTGGTGTCGGAAGTGGGAGTCGGGACGATCGCCGCTGGGGTTGCGAAGGCCCACGCCGATGTCGTGTTGATTTCCGGCTACGACGGCGGTACCGGCGCATCGCCGCAGACTTCGATCAAACACGCGGGATTACCTTGGGAGTTGGGATTGGCCGAAACTCACCAGACTTTGGTACTCAACAATCTCCGCAGCCGGATTGTTGTCGAAACCGACGGACAAATGAAAACCGGTCGCGATGTAGCAATTGCTGCCTTGCTTGGTGCGGAGGAATTCGGATTTGCTACCGCGCCGCTGGTGACATTGGGCTGCATCATGATGCGCGTATGTCACCTGAACACTTGCCCGGTGGGTGTTGCAACCCAAGATCCGCTGCTGCGGAAAAACTTTACCGGCGATCCGGATCACACGGTAAACTTTATGACCTTTGTCGCCCAGGAAGTCCGGGAAATTATGGCGCAGTTGGGTTTCCGCACGCTGAATGAAATGGTGGGGCGTACCGACGTTTTGGAACCTCAGCAAGCTGTGGCGCATTGGAAAGCTAAGGGTTTGGATTTCTCGAAAATCCTTTACCAGCCGGATGTTGGGGCGGATGTCGGGCGCTACTGTCAGATGGCGCAGGATCACGGGTTGTCCAAGTCGATCGATATGACTGTGTTGTTGGATTTGTGCAAAGGTGCGATCGAAAACGGCGAAAAAGTGCACGCCAAACTGCCGATTACCAACATCAACCGCGTTGTGGGCACAATTCTCGGCAACGAAATCACCAAACGCCACTGGGAAGGTTTACCCGATGACACCGTGCACCTGCACTTCCAAGGTAGCGCGGGACAAAGCTTTGGCGCATTCGTACCCAAGGGAGTCACCCTAGAGCTCGAAGGCGAAGCCAACGACTATCTGGGCAAGGGCCTCAGCGGCGGCAAAATCATCCTGTATCCGTCGCCGGCTTCTACCTTTGTCGCAGAAGAAAATGTGATTGTCGGCAACGTGGTGCTTTACGGAGCCACCGCTGGCGAGGTTTTCATCCGGGGGATGGCGGGCGAACGTTTTGGAGTCCGCAACTCCGGCGTGAATGCCGTAGTTGAAGGTGTGGGCGATCACGGTTGCGAGTACATGACTGGCGGCAAAGTTGTAGTTTTGGGTGAAACCGGGCGCAATTTTGCAGCGGGTATGAGTGGCGGTGTTGCTTACATTTTGGATGAGGCGGGGGATTTTGCTACTCGCTGCAATATGTCGATGGTGGATTTAGAAAAATTGGAGGATGTTGAGGAAATTAGCGATTTGCGACAGTTAATTCAAACTCATGTTGATTTGACTGGAAGTGCGAAAGCATCGAAGGTTTTGGCAAATTGGGATGCGATGCTGCCGGTGTTTGTGAAGGTGATGCCGCGGGATTACAAGCGGGTGTTGCAGGCCATTGAAAGGGCGATCGCATCGGGTTTAAGCGGTGATGATGCGCTGACGGCTGCGTTTGAAGAAAATGCTCGTGATGTCGCCCGAATTGGCGGTAGCTAATCCAAGAAACCGGGTTTCTGCGATAATTTAAGCATCGTAGCTAAGATTTAGGAAGAAACCCGGTTTCTGAGCCCCCGCGCCAATCCAAGAAACCGGGTTTCTGCGATAATCTTGGTGAGGATACCGAAATTTAGGAAGAAACCCGGTTTCTGAGCCCCCGCGCACAATCCAAGAAACCGGGTTTCTCCGATAATCTTGGTGAGGATACCGAAATTTAGGAAGAAACCCGGTTTCTGAGCCCCCGCGCCAATCCAAGAAACCGGGTTTCTCCGATAATCTCAGCATCATCGCTAAGATTTAGGAATAAACCCGGTTTCTGAGCCCCCGCGCCAATCCAAGAAACCGGGTTTCTCCGATAATCTCAGCATCGTAGCTAAGATTTAGGAATAAACCCGGTTTCTGAGCCCCCGCGCCAATCCAAGAAACCGGGTTTCTGCGATAATCTTGGTGAGGATACCGAAATTTAGGAATAAACCCGGTTTCTGAGCCCCCGCGCCAATCCAAGAAACCGGGTTTCTCCGATAATCTTGGTGAGGATGCCGAAATTTAGGAAGAAACCCGGTTTCTGAGCTCCCGCGCCAATCCAAGAAACCGGGTTTCTCCGATAATCTCAGCATCATCGCTAAGATTTAGGAAGAAACCCGGTTTCTGAGCCCCCGCGCACAGAGCCCCGCAGTCCAAGAAACCCGGTTTCTGGCCCCCACGCAGAGAGAACAATATGCCACGTCGCCAAGTTATCTTACAAACGGGTAATTATTACCATGTTTATAACCGAGGTAATGACCGTCAGCTTATTTTTTTTGAACGAGAAAACTATATTTATTTTTTACGCCTATTAAGACACCATCTGATTACTAATGGTGTCGATATAATTGCCTATTGTTTGATGCCGAATCACTATCATTTATTAGTTTACCTAAAAACAGATCGTTTTTCCAAGTTGATGCAGTCATTTACTCTATCTTATGTTAAGGCTATCAATAAACGCTATCACAAGGTGGGTTCACTATTTCAGGGAAGGTTTCAGGCGATTCATGTAGATAGAGAAGAATATTTATTACACCTAACTCGTTATATTCACTTAAACCCTGTTGCGGCTAATATAGTTAAAAAAGCAGAAAACTGGGAGTTTTCCAGCTATCAAGAATATATTGATTTGCGGCGGGGGAGTTTACCTAAGATAGATCGAGTGCGATCGCAATTTCAGTCAGCAGATGCTTATCGCTACTTTTTAGAAGACTTAACTAGCGATAAATTAATCCAGCATTTAACCTTTGAAGAATAGTCAAAATCCAAGAAACCGGGTTTCTGCGACAATCTTCGCATCATCACGCCCGATCTAGGAAGAAACCCGGTTTCTGAGCCCCCGCGCCAATCCAAGAAACCGGGTTTCTGCGATAATTGTGGCATCATCACGCCCGATCTAGGAAGAAACCCGGTTTCTGAGCCCCCGCGCACAATCCAAGAAACCGGGTTTCTGCGACAATCTTCGCATCATCACGCCCGATCTAGGAAGAAACCCGGTTTCTGAGCCCCCGCCCACAGAGCCCCCGCGCACAATCCAAGAAACCGGGTTTCTGCGATAATTGTGGCATCATCACGCCCGATCTAGGAAGAAACCCGGTTTCTGAACCCCCGCCGAGCCCCGCGCCAATCCAAGAAACCGGGTTTCTGCGATAATTGTGGCATCATCACGCCCGATCTAGGAAGAAACCCGGTTTCTGAGCCCCCGCCCACAGAGCCCCGCGCCAATCCAAGAAACCGGGTTTCTGCGACAATCTTCGCATCATCACGCCTGATCTAGGAAGAAACCCGGTTTCTGAGCCCCCGCCCACAGAGCCCCGGTGCGCGCAGGAATTCCCAAGGAAGATATTGTGTTAGCCTTTCACGAGCTTGGAATGCGGCAGTACACAGATTTTGCAGCAGTTTCCTAGCACTTCATTGATGGGAAAATCAAAAGCTCGATCGCACTTGATTCAGATGTCATCTTAACTAGCAATCCAAATGCTATAATACAAGATTAATCTAAAAATTAAAATTAGTTAATTAATGAAAGCCGAAACTTGCAAACTCTGGCTGGCTACGATATTTTGCAGCCTGACTCCGATCGCCCCTGGCACCGCTGAAATAGTCCCCGATGCCACGCTACCAGTCAATACCACGGTAATTGTCAACGACACTAATAGCATTATACAGGGCGGGACGCAAGCCGGTAACAATCTATTTCACAGTTTTCGAGAATTTTCACTTCTGGCTGGGGAAACGGCGTTTTTTAACAATTCCACAGATATCCAAAATATTTTGACCCGCGTTACGGGCGGCTCGATTTCTAATATTGACGGCGCAATCAAAGCTAACGGTACTGCAAATTTATTTTTGCTGAATCCGAATGGGATTATTTTTGGCCCGAAGGCTTCATTAGATATCGGCGGTTCGTTTGTGGCAACTGCGGCGAATGCCGTGCTGTTTGGAAATGGAAGCCAATTCGGCATCAATGTTTCGGGACAAAATACGCCGCTGCTAATAGTTAATGTTCCTCTGGGATTGCAGTACGGATTGAATCCTGGAAGTATCGTAAATCGATCGACCGATGGATTGCAAGTGCGATCGGGCAACAGTTTGATACTTGCGGGCGGCGATGTGAGATTGGACGGCGGAAAAATACTCGCTCCGGGCGGCAGAGTCGAACTCGCAGCCGTTGCGGGCGGGGAAACAGTCGGGCTCAACGCCTTCGGTAACAATGTGAGTTTAAATTTTCCCGCCCAGGTAGCGAGAACCGATGTATCTCTCACAAACGGCGCTGACGTGAATGTACGCGCCGGAGGCGGCGGGAGTATTGCTGTCAACGCTCACAACTTGAATATGACAGAAGGAAGTACCTTGCAGGCGGGGGTAGATGCGAAGTTGGGTGCCGATGGCGCCTTGGCGGGAGATATTAATGTTAATGCAACGGGGGCTATCTCTTTTGATGGAGTCGGTGACGAAGATGTATTCAGCGGTGCGTACAATCTGGTGAAACCCGAAACTATTGGTGAAGGGGGTAATATTAATATCACAGGCGAAGCACTTTCTTTTACTAATGGAGCTCAAGTAAAAGCCAGCACGTTAGGACAGGGAAATGCCGGTAGTGTTAACCTTCGCATTCGCAATGCCAGCTCCTTTGATGGTGCGGGTACCAGTGGCACTCCCAGCGGCGTTTACAGCAGAGCGGAAGCTAACGAAGCAGTTGGTAATGGAGGAAATATTAACATCGCTACTGGTTCCCTTTCAGTCACAAACGGTGCTGTGATTACAGCTAGCACTCAAGGACGTGGCAATGGAGGAAATCTCGATATTTACGTCCGCAACGATACTGTTTTGGATGGATTGGGGCCTCTACAGGAAATTACTCTACCATCTGGTCCGCTTCAATTCCAACAATCCTCCGGGCTGTTCAGCAGTGTAAAATTAACAGGTGTTGGTGAAGGCGGAAATATTCGCGTCACAACTCGATCGCTATCAATTGCAAATGGTGCTGTTATTGTTACTAGAACAGAAGGGCAGGGGCAAGCTGGAAATATTACAGTCAATGCTGCAGAGTTCGTGACTGTTGATGGGATAGGTTTAGATCAAACTTCTAGCTCTTTACTAGCCCCCACCGAACCAGGTGCGGGAGGTAGAGGTGGGGATATTACAGTTAATACTAATATTTTTCGAGTTTCAAATGGAGCAGTTGTCAACTCTCAAACCCTTAACGAATATGATGGAGGAAATATTACCATTAATGCTAATATTTTTGAGGCTACTGGTGGCGGACAGGCGATCGCCACAACTAGCAGCAGCGGTCAAGCTGGTAATTTGACAGTCAATGCTGCTGACAAAATTGTTCTCTCTGGCAACGATCCATCTTTCAGCGATCGAGCCTCACTATTCAATACAAACATCGTCGGTAACAATGAAGGTCCCCCTAGCGGACTATTTGCCAGTACGGGGAAAGATTCCACAGGTGCAGGTGGCAATTTAAATGTTAGAACCGGTCAGTTAATTGTCCGAGATAGCGCCCAAGTTACTGTCAGTGCCGACGGCCAAGGATCTGCGGGAAACTTGAGCATTGCCGCCGACTCAATTCGTTTAGATAGCGGCGCAATTAAAGCCACAACTCAAGCCGGAAATTTCGGCAATATTACCTTGCAAACTGGAAATTTGCAAATGCGCCGTCGCAGTCAAATTACAACTAATGCCTCTGGCACTGCAACAGGCGGCAATATTAATATCGAAGCTGGGAGTGTAGCTGCTTTAGAAAATAGCGACATCCGCGCCAATGCAATCCGAGGCCAAGGCGGAAATATTGTAATTAATTCCGAAGGTATTTTTCGCTCTTTTGACAGCGATATCGACGCGAGTTCAGAATTAGGAATTGACGGCAATGTCGAACTCAGAACCCCCGATATTGACCCCGTACAAGGATTGAATCTGCCACAAATCCCCGGAGTTCCGCCCCAGCCAACACAAGCCTGTCAAAATACCGGGTCGAGGGCAAGTCGGTTTGTGATTACCGGGCGGGGCGGTTTGTCGCCGACTCCCAGGGAGAGAGTCAGTGGGGGCGGTGAGAATGATTATGTGGCGGCTGAGTCTCTTGTGGAAGCTCAAGGCTGGATAATTAATGCTAAAGGTGAGGTAGAATTGGTTGCCAATTCGCCGACTGTTGTGCCTTACAGCCCTGGGGCGGTGCCGCCTATTTGTCATTGAGTGCGATCGAAAAGCTTTCAATCAATATCGCCCACAACTGCAGACATACCTACAGTTAGACTTGTTATATCAATTCCTCTCTTCATCATCGTCCTGTATTCATTTCTCTGGGATCTCTCTGTGTTCTCTGTGTTCTAGTCAGGTTAAATCATTCCGATACAACCGGAAACGATATTAATAGTTTTGCTGCGCAAGTAAAGAAAATTGTGAAATGGATAAACTAACCGAGTATCCCAAGCTAATCAAACGGATTTTAACCGAGTATGTAAAATTGCGTAATCGCCGTCCTCAACCAGACATCGAAACATTCTTAATTACCTTCGAGAATACATTTTAATAGACCAATATAGCTATCACATCGAACAATTTGCCAAAAACTCTGATGGCAAATGGGTATTGACAGAATATGATTCAGATGAATCTGTATTAACCCTAGAATCTGTAGAATTTCAAATCCCGCTGAGCGAGATTTACGAACGCATTAAGTTTGAAGTTGAAGACGAAGAAGTCAACGAACCAACCAGTGAAATTGAAGCATAACATCGAGCTAGTCGATAATCAAAGAAACCGGGTTTCTGCGATAATTGTGGCATCCTAACCGAGATTTTACGAAGAAACCCGGTTTCTGAACCCCCACGCCACCATCCACCATCCAAGAAACCGGGTTTCTGCGATAATTGTGGCATCCTAACCGAGATTTTAGGAAGAAACCCGGTTTCTGACTCCCCGCGCCACCATCCAAGAAACCGGGTTTCTGCGATAATTGTGGCATCTCAACGAGATTTTAGGAAGAAACCCGGTTTCTGACTCCCCACGCGCGATCGATAATTCTGACATCCTCACAAGATTTTACGAAGAAACTGGGTTTTTGATACCCGCGCGATCGTGCGATTTGAGCAAACTCCCCGCATCGGGCCCAGTCGGGATAATGCAGCCGGGATTTAACGGAAACAAATTGCCGTAATAATCGCGTTTTACAGCCTCCAAATCGCAAGTACCCGCAACTCCCGGTAACTGATACAAATCGCGCAAATAAGCTCCCAAATTCTCGTAATCCTGAATGCGGCGCACATTGCATTTGAACAAGCTGTAGTAAACTGCATCAAAACGGAATAAAGTAGTAAACAGCCGCACGTCTGCTAATGTCACCCGATCGCCACAAAGGTAACGACTGATCGAGAGCGATCGATCGATCTCGTCCAAAACAGCAAACAATTCGCTGCAAGCAGAGTCATAAGCAGCCTGAGTTTGCGCGAAACCGCAGCGATAAACGCCGTTATTCACCGATTGGTAAATCTTGTCATTCCACTCGTCAATTTGCGATCGCAAATCCACAGGATAAAGATCCATTTCAGGATTGCTAGCAAACTCGTTAAACTCCGAGTTTAGCATCACAATAATTTCCGAACTCTCGTTATTGACGATCGCCTTTTTCGAGTCATCCCACAACACCGGCACCGTACACCGCCCCTGATAGCCCGGTGATGCCAACTGGTAAATTTGCGGCATCGTATTGCAGCCAAAAGTCTCCGACTCCAGCACCCACATCCCCCCTTCCGAAGGATAGACAACCGACACCGATATCGCATCTTCCAGCCCTTTAAGCGCTCTCGTCACCAAAGTGCGGTGCGCCCAAGGGCATCCCGTACCCACAAACAGGCGGTATCGTCCCGTGGCGGGCCCGTAAGGGTTCTCTGGCGCTGTCGAGACAAAATTGCGGAAACTGCTGCTGGGGCGAATGTATGCTCCGGTGCGATCGGGCGGCGCTAGTTTTGACATCATCAACTGCCACATTGATGTCCAGACAAATTTGCCGAGTTTGACTGTTACGGATGAAGGAAGCGATTTGTTTTTCATAATATGATTTTAACAGTTGGTAGTTGACAGTTGGCAGTTGGTAGTTGGTAGGGGCGGTGGATGGTGCGTGCGGGCCATCTTAGTTGACAATTATCAATTATTAAGTGTCCGCTGTTAAAGTGGTTTGCCAAACATAATCTGCTTATTTTAACTCACATGGCGATCGAAGTTTGTTCGAGTATTGAGGCGAGGCAGAGCCAAAGCATCTGCCTCGCTCTTGGTTTTGAGCTATAATAATCTACTAATCTTGAGAGTGCGTGGATAAATACGATTTTACGATCGGCGATTCCAATTAAATCTCTTCTTGCTTATCTCCTTGATATCCGTGCAGCGAATCCGCTGCCTAACTTCCTTCTTCCTTCCTTAAAAGATTGGCAAACCATCCTGAAATACCAGCAATTCTCCAGGTTGAATCTGCGTCCAAACTTCATCATCAGTCAGCGGTAAAGTAGCAATAACCGCCACCCTATCGCCCTCCTGTGTCAGTTCCCGGAAATCGACTGTCACATCTTCATCGATCGAATGAGCGCTAGCAAAAGGTGCTTGTCGCACAATATAATGCAGATTAGTAGAACAATGTGCAAATAAGTGCTCTCCATCGGAAAGTAAATAATTAAAAATTCCGTGCGCTGCCAAAGTTTTAGTAATTTCGTTCAATACCGCGTAAATTTCCGTCAAAGCAGGCTTGTTTTGAGGAAAGCTCGATCGCAATTTTTCTAAAATCAAACAAAATGCTTTTTCACTATCAGTTTGGCCAACCGATTGATACAATCCGGTGCTTTCAGGATGAAAATTTTCCAGATTTCCGTTGTGAGCAAACACCCAATAGCGTCCCCAAAGTTCGCGAATGAAAGGATGGCAGTTTTCCAGAGCAATTGCGCCTTGAGTAGCTTTGCGAATATGAGCAATCACATTAGTTGAATGAATGGGATAGCGGCGCACTACTTCAGCAACCGGAGAAGCAATAGCAGGTTTAGAGTCTATAAAAAGACGACATCCCAAACCTTCAAAAAAAGCAATTCCCCAACCGTCTTGGTGAACGTCTGTTCTGCCACCTCTTGCAGAAAAACCCTCAAAAGAGAAGCAAATATCGGTTGGAACATTGCAGTTCATTCCCAGTAATTGGCACATAGTTTTTACATCTCTGAAGTTTGGCTTGATATCAATTCCGGTTGCACAGTCAGGTGACTGTTGAGTGTTAACTGTTGACTGTTGACTGTTAGCTGTTAGCTGTTATTTTTTATTTGTTATTTGTTGTTATTGGGAATTGAGAATTGGAAATTGGGAATTTGTAGCAATTAACCAATAACCAACAACTAATAACCAATTTTCAACAACAACTGACTAATGACTAATGACTAATGACTGTTGACTCGATTTTATGATTCCGATGCAACCATAAACGAGATGATGCCGCAGCTATTGGCAGCTACAGATTGGCGATGAGAGTATTATAGTATAAATTAATTTAGCCTCCGAAAAAACGAGAATAACTTGGAATTTTTAACCGCAATGCTGCTGAAATAGAAAAAAATGCGTGAATCGAACCCTTCCGGTGCGGTGAAGGGCTAAGGAATCGCCCAAAATTCGATCGCCTTTCCCGGAAAAAAGTCTTCACCGTTCCATTGATCCGGCAATTTTTATTAAATTAATGTGAAATTAAATTTTATGGTGGGAAATCCGAAAACTGCTTGAGGTTGTTTAAAACTATTTGAGGCTTTCCTTTGTATTCTTCTACCTTACCGCTGACATACACATATCCCCGTCCCCTACCCGCATAACGCTTCTCGATTAGTCGCTTCAAGGGAGCCATTTTATCAGTTTCAGCATTCGGTATCCACAGGTCTAATTTATGATACGATGAACCCGCATAAATCACAGCATGGCTGCCTATCCATTTATTAATTCCCGCCTGCAAATCGCAGAAAATAGTAATAGGTTTAGCAGTTTCAGCAGCAGCTAATATTTTCGGGTAATCCAACCTCACAGAAAGCGCTCCTGCTGTTGCTTCCGCCAAGCGAAAATCTTCAACAATAGAGCCGCGCATCGACCACCAAGGCAGTAAATTAGCATAGTTGCGACAGGGAATTTTGGCATTGGTAATCGGATTCCAAATCATCAGGTTGTAAGCTTTTGCCACCGATTCTGCCTCAGTCATTTGTCGGTGATACAATCGGGAACGCCCGTATTTCATAAAGTAGGGACTCCAGCCTTCTTTAATCAGTTTAAGATTGTAATTTTCCTCTTCTTTATGCACGTAACAGAGGAGGCGGCCGTAATTATCGCGGTGTTTTTCTACCGCAATTTCAACAGGGTCATCTGTATCAAATTCAATATCAATTTTAGCAAGTTTACCATCTGCTGTCGCGAAGTATTTTTTAGCCATTTCCGAAGCTGCTTTGCCTGCGACAGTTACAGGTTTAGTTCCTCCCGAATGACTTTCTTCTGTATCGACGCAAATCAGGCGCAGAGACTCGGTTTTGCCGTTGAGAGAAATTTTGATGCTGTCACCATCAACTACTTTAGTTACTTGCAGGTTCTGAATTCTGGTCGCCATATTTTGAACCCTGTTAAACTTGAGATTTAATGCACGTATTGGCTATATTGTACATGAGTTAGCTGTGGCTATAGTGTTACTTTTTATATTCTGTAACCGCAGATGAACGCAGATAAAATTACATCAGCGTTCATCTGTGTTTATCTTCCTAAATCTGCGGTTCAAAAATCGCCCTACGAACCACCCCGCAACTTATCTTCAACTTTTAAACTCCTAATCTGTTCGCGAATCACATCGGTTTTTGTTCTACCGCTGTTGGCGCAATAAGCTTCTAGCCGAAGCATTTCTACTTCAGGGAGTCGGATGGTGAGAACTTTAACATTTTGACTCATACTGCAATTATACTGAAAAATGCAGTACAATTATAGCAGAGAAATGCGCCTTGGCAGAATGTTGCTGCACCATGCCAAGACGACTTCTCCGAAGTTGAGATCCCAACAAAGGAGTAATTTAATTATGATTCAAGATCCAGAAAAAGAGGGTGAAAGGTGGGACGAGCCGATCCTTGCGGATAACCCTAGAGAAGCCAAACAGGAGTGCCAAAAGCGAGCCGATCGCTACCAGGTTGAATTAGAATCTGTAACTCAACCCCGAAAAGTCGAAAATCGCCCTCAAGTCTACCGTTGCAACTACAAGGAGAAAGAATAATGGCTGTTCTAGAGTGTGTAAAACCTGGTGCTAAACTCGGTCAAATTATTCTGGCCGTCGATTTAACTGTTGCCGGCGCAGTCGATCGCGTTTTAGCAAAAATTCAACACTTAGGATATGACCCAGAAATCCGTCATGTCAACTATCCGTCTGGAGTTCACGTCTTAGCAATTCTCAAAGACGAACAGCATTCAGAAGCAGTCGATGATGACTACTTGCTAGAAGATTGGCTGCAAGTAAGGTCGGAAATTAACAGCGATGCCGTTCATTTGTGGCGAGGTAAATAAGCGAATTAACAATTAAACCGCAGATGAACACAGATGTAAATCTTATCTGCGTTCATCCGCGTTTATCTGCGGTTGCACACCCCTAGGAACCACCCCGCAACTTATCCAAAACAGTCCGATCTTCCAAAGTCGAAGTATCCCCCGTCACCTCTTCTCCCGCAGCCAAAGAACGCAGCAAACGCCGCATAATCTTCCCGCTGCGAGTCTTGGGCAAAGCATCGGTAAATCGAATTTCGCCGGGACGGGCGATCGCCCCAATTTCCTTAACAACGTGCTGCTTCAACTCCTTCTCCAATTCTGGACTCGGTTGGTGTGAGTTATCCAGCGTCACAAACGCCACAATTTCCTCACCTTTAATCTCATCCGGTTTACCAACAACCGCAGCTTCCGCCACCGCTGGATGCGATACCAAAGCCGATTCAACTTCCATCGTACCGAGTCGGTGTCCGGCAACATTAATTACATCATCAACGCGGCCCATTACCCAGAAATAACCGTCTTTGTCCTTGTGCGCGCCGTCCCCCGCAAAGTACACGAATTGGCCATCTTTCGGGTGCAAATATTCCCAATAAGTGCGGCGGAAGCGATCGGCATCGTTGTAAAGAGTCCGCATCATTCCCGGCCAAGGATGTTTGACAACCAAATAACCGCCGCTTTCATTAGTTACCGGTTCGCCATCTCGGTCAACAATATCGACAACAATTCCGGGGAAAGGAAGGGTTGCAGAACCGGGTTTTGTGGGAATTGCACCGGGCAAAGCAGTAATCATAATTCCGCCAGTTTCTGTTTGCCACCAAGTATCGACGATCGGACAATTAGAGTTGCCAATTACGCGCTGGTACCACATCCAAGCTTCGGGATTTATCGGTTCGCCGACAGTTCCCAACAACCGCAAAGAGGACAAATCTCTGGCTTTTGGCAACTCTTCACCCATTTTCATAAACGTGCGAATTGCGGTGGGTGCAGTGTAGAAAACAGTGACACCGTATTTTTCAATCACATCCCAAAAACAGCCGGGATTGGAAGCGCGGGGAGCACCTTCATACATTAAAGTTGTCGCACCGTTGGACAGCGGCCCGTAGAGGATGTAACTGTGGCCTGTAATCCAGCCGACATCAGCAGTACACCAGTAAACATCGGTATCTTGGAGGTCGAATATCCACTTGGTTGTCATGTGGGTATAAAGGTTATAACCGCCCGTGGTATGGACGACTCCTTTAGGTTTTCCGGTACTGCCAGAAGTGTAAAGAATGAATAGCATATCTTCGCTATCCATTGGTTCGGCAGGGCAATTTGCCGATGCCGTTTTTTGCAAGTCGTGCCACCAAATATCGCGCCCCGGTTCCATCTCAATTTGTTGTTTGGTGCGCTGAACTACGAGAACGTTGGTAACGCTGGGTACGGCGTTATTTGCTAATGCTTTATCGACTTGTGCTTTGAGGCCTACTGCTGCGTCTTTGCGGAAGCCGCCGTCGGCGGTGATGACGAGTTTTGCTTCGCCGTCCTTGAGGCGATCGCGCAATGCTTCTGCACTAAATCCGCCGAATACTACGCTGTGTACTGCACCGATTCTGGCGCAGGCTAACATGGCGATCGCAGCTTCGGGAATCATCGGCATATAAATACCGACGCGATCGCCCTTTTGCACTCCCAAATCTTTAATAACATTCGCCATTTGGCAAACTTCGCGGTGGAGTTGCGCGTAAGTCAGCGTGCGGGAGTCACCGGGCTCGCCTTCCCAAATTAGGGCGGCTTTGTTTTTGCGCCAAGTGGTTAAATGTCTGTCCAGACAATTGTAAGAAATGTTAATTTTGCCATTGACAAACCATTTAGCAACAGGTGGCTGCCAGTCGAGCACGGCATCCCACTTTTGGAACCAGTCCAATTCTTGGGTAGCGAGTTCTGCCCAAAATGCTTGGGGGTCAGCTTTGGCTTTGTCGTAGAGGGCTTGGTACTCTTCTAGGCTTTTGACGTGAGCTTTTTGGGAGAATTCAGCGGTGGGCTGAAACAGGCGTTTTTCTTGGAGTATTGATTCGATCGTATCTTGTGACATCGCTGTTAGTTTTTTCTTCAGTTACTCTTTTTAACTATTGTTTGCACAAGTTGGGGCAAAAGTATGTTTATTTTCCTTAAGATTTGGGGGGATTTTGTCAATTTTGGAGCGGCGCGAGAAATTATGGTAGCGGTAAATGCTCAATTTTATCTTGGTACTCATCATCAAAAGATCCTTGATAAATCAAAATCATTTCGTCAATATTTTGACCTATACTCATCTTGGTATTCAGGATAAATATTCCTGGAGTATGGCTATTTTGCTGTAGACGATCTGTTAAATGAACAGGCATAGAGCGGCGATTGTTGGTAACAAGAATGAAATTGTGGATTTCGCACCAAATAAGAATTTCTGGATCGAGAGTGCCTTTGGAAGGGGCTGTAAGTTCTCCCACTGCTAGAACAACCAGATCGGGATTGCGCCTGCGAATTTGGTTAACACAGGCAGGAGCGACATTTTCATCAAACAGATACTGGATAGCCATCAGTTTTTCTCATTGCATCTCTGGCTGCTCTCAGTTTGCGAATTTTTTCATACACTGGACGAGGATTGCGACGTTCTTCTTCTCGCATTTTTTCGCCCCATTCCAGCCATTCAGTTATGTACTTACCGACTGCTTCTTTGTTGTGCAGGTAGTACAAAATTGTTGCATAAACTTGTTCGAGGGTGAGGGATGTATAAATGTTAGCGATTTCTTCGGGAGTTCGGGCGCGAAACAGGTATTCGTACAGAATGGTTTCGATGCCGATTCGGGAACCTTTGAGCCGAATGTCGTCAGGTCTTAGGAAGTTAAAATAGTCTTCAAGTTGCATAGCTGGTTCGGGGTGATATCTGGTATGATTGTATCATATCAATTATATACAGTTGAATAGATCGGCGATCGCACAAAAGCCATGACTCAAAATTTAGAAGCAAGCCAACTTTCGCTAAATGACGTTCGCCGCCTTCTCAAACTGGAAAGACAAACAGAAGGTTCTTTTGCTGAGTCTTTATCCCTGGAACCTCTGACGGATTTTGAACAGCAGGAATTATTGCAAATCAGCAATGACTTTTGGCGCTATCTATAGCGAACCTAAATCAGTTTGGCAAAAGCATCGTACTTTTTCAAATTAGGAGAATTAAAAAGTTGATATTTGAAGAAAATCTCCACCAATCGTTTAACTGAAGCAAAACTCTTACAGCGGTAGTG
>NZ_JADEXD010000235.1 GCF_015207285.1 Tychonema sp. LEGE 07203
GGGTTATCCCTCTTATTCCCCCCCCTTGGTAAGGGGGGGTTAGGGGGGGTAAATTCCCCCTTTGCACCTTCATTTTATGAGCCGTTTGCCAAGTCCGAATAATCACTTCCCCAACCCTTCCCATCGCCTGCGAGTCAGAAGAAATCATGCTAAACGCGCCCAAATCGTGTAAAATATCCTCAGCAGCAATAGTTTCCCTTCTAATTCTCGACTCAGCAAAAGCCACATCTTCAGGAATCCCCCGATCCAAATGGTGACAAACCATCAACATATCTAAATGTTCTTCCAAAGTATTGACAGTGTAAGGGCGAGTCGGGTTAGTAGACGAAGGCAAAACATTAGCTTGGCCGCAGACTTTAATAATATCCGGTGCGTGTCCGCCGCCAGCACCTTCAGTGTGGTAAGTGTGGATTGCCCGATTTTTAAAAGCCGCAATTGTCGCTTCCACAAATCCCGCTTCATTGAGAGTATCGGTGTGAATTGCAACTTGCACGTCGTACTCGTCAGCCACACTCAAACAATTGTCGATCGTCGATGGCGTAGTTCCCCAATCTTCGTGGAGTTTCAAACCCATTGCACCGGCGAATATTTGTTCGACTAATCCTTGAGGTTGACTGCTATTTCCTTTACCTAAAAATCCCAAATTCACCGGGAAAGCGTCGGCTGCTTGCAGCATTCTGTACATATGCCAAGGGCCGGGAGTGCAAGTTGTGGCGTTTGTACCCGTTGCAGGGCCAGTGCCGCCGCCGATCATTGTCGTGATTCCAGAGGCGATCGCCACTTCTATTTGTTGCGGGCAAATAAAGTGAATGTGAGAGTCAATTCCCCCAGCCGTGAGAATCATTCCTTCACCGGCAATAACTTCTGTACCCGGCCCGATAATAATATCAACCCTATCTTGAATGTAAGGATTTCCGGCTTTACCAATTTTGTAAATTTTCCCGTCTTGAAGCCCGACATCTGCTTTAACAATTCCCCACCAATCCAATATTAAAGCATTAGTAATTACCGTGTCAACAGCACCGTCAGCATTAGAAATAGGCGACTGTCCCATGCCATCGCGAATAACTTTGCCGCCGCCAAATTTAACTTCATCTCCGTAGGTGGTGAAGTCTTGTTCAACTTCAATGAATAATTCTGTATCGGCTAACCGGACGCGATCGCCCACAGTCGGCCCGAAGGTTTCCGCGTAAGCGCGACGATCCATTCTGTAACTCATATTAATTAGCTCCTTACTTGATTTAATTTTGCCACAAACTGGTTAACCTGTTCTTCTGTTTTAAAGAATCCTTCAGCAATTAAACCAAAAAAATCATTTTGTTCTATTTCTTGATAGTTAGGTAACAAACTAGCAAACTCTTCTGCATCAATGTTTAAATAGTTTGAAATTCTATCTATGTATACCTTAACTTTTAGACCATCCCCAGGCGTGCTTTCAGTTAACAAAAGATTTAAGATAAGTTTGCCATTTCGACTTCTTTCTCTCAATGCCAGACCTTTTGTTGTTGTATTTATCCAAAAGATATCTGGTACAATTTCGTCATAAAGTAGTCTGTACACTTTTCCAAATTCATTGCTATCTGCCATTTCAGATAATTGTTCAAGGGTCAAGTTGGGATTCTTTTTGGATATATTTACAGGTTGTATTTCAGCCTCAATCAACAATTTTCTTGCTAGTAACTCTCTACCGTTTGAGTCACGGAAATACTGGAATGTTGCGACATTGATTCTCACCCCATAAGTTTCTGACAAGTATTTAATAATCCTTTCAGAATTACTATCTATCTGTGCAGCTACAATTATAGTGTTGTGCTGATAATTCAAAATATCAGGGAATTCTGAGCTAAATTTATCACAGAAAGCATCTTCTAAGTTACTGCCATTTTTAGTCAGTAAATAAGCATTGGCAATTTCTGTAACTCTCTCCTTTGACAAATCCTTAACCCATGAGGCGTAATCCAAGGCTTGTGCTGTTACTTCTCTTGATGTTTTGTCCTTCTTTAACTCAACAATGACTAAATCTCCGTTCCTATCTATACATAAAAGGTCAAGTTGTCCGCCATAATCAGTAATCACTTGCCGACCAATGACCAAGAGATCGTCTGCTAGGATTGAAATATCATTATCTAGCCAGGTTTCCAAACGCGATTCTAAGTCTAACTTAGATTCGGTAATTTCATTCAATTTATCCTGTGATATTTGCCACAATCTAATTCGATCTGACATATCGAATTATGCTCCTACTAATTATTCTTTTTAAGCTCGGCAAACAGTCTCTCATCCATCTAACTTACCGTTCACTTTCCCGTTAAAGCCGTAGACTTCACGACTACCGACAAACGGTACTAATTGCACTTCCCTTTCATCTCCGGGTTCAAATCGGACTGCTGTACCTGCGGGGATATCCAGCCGCATTCCTTTTGCTTGTTCTCGATTAAATGCCAAGGCTTCGTTTGCTTCAAAAAAGTGATAGTGGGAACCGATTTGAATCGGTCTATCGCCCGTATTTCCTACCAGCAAGCGCACTGTTTCACGCCCTGCATTTAGTTCTATTTCGCCTGCTGAAACAATCATTTCTCCCGGAATCATATCTATCTCCTGCGAGTTGTTGCGGTGGAATATTTAACGAATCGGATCGTGCACTGTCACCAATTTAGTGCCGTCGGGAAAAGTTGCCTCAACTTGCACTTCGTGTACCATTTCCGGTATCCCTTCCATGACATCTTCCCGCGTCAGGAGAGTTGTCCCGTAGCTCATTAAATCTGCGACGGTGAGGCCGTCTCTAGCTCCTTCTAAAATCGCGGCGGAAATGTAGGCTAGTGCTTCTGGATAGTTTAATTTTAAGCCTCTTTGTTTCCGGCGCTCTGCTACGAGGGCAGCGGTGAAAATCAGCAGTTTGTCTTTTTCTTGGGGGGTGAGTTGCATTTTTATTCTGGTAAGGGCGATCGCATTATTTGGTTGTGATATCGTTTACGGTTGTTGGTGAATGATTGAACCGCAAAGGGCGCAGAGGGCGCGGAGTCAGAGAAGAGAGAGATGAATAATCTAGTTAGGAGGGCAACTATACATTGAAACTCAAATATCATCCTATTTTATCCAAACTCTGGGCAAACAGCAAGGGCGTTCGGAAAAAGATAAGCGCAGCAAGTGCCAAATGCTGACAAACCAGTCTCTAGCTGCGGTGGTGGATGAACCGCGATATCGGCACAGCAAACCGTTAGGAATGCGAGTCACGCCGACGGTGGAATTACCAGGATAAATTGTTGCTTCAGAGGGTAAATTTCGCACTTTTTTTACTATTTCTGTAGTAACTGGTTCGCCGATCCAAGCGAGGGTAGCAACTACGGGTTTTCCTGCTAAACCGTGAGGACTTTCGAGCATTTCTGAGCCACCTTTAAGCAATTGTCTGTCAATCCACAGAGGGCTGT
The DNA here is from genome assembly GCF_015207285.1 of Tychonema sp. LEGE 07203. Classification (GTDB taxonomy): domain Bacteria; phylum Cyanobacteriota; class Cyanobacteriia; order Cyanobacteriales; family Microcoleaceae; genus Microcoleus. The sequence goes on from NZ_JADEXD010000235.1 coordinate 3,429, forward strand.
TTTGTTGCCAGACTTCGGTGTGCGAGATCCATTCTCCCGATAAGAACTTTTCGCCCCTAGCACTGCGTCCGAACCGCGTAATTTCCCACAGCAAAATCCTCGCTGTCGGTGCTAATTCTACCCGCATATTTTGCTGATAAATTGCGCCGTCAAAAACGATTGTTTCCTGCGGTAGCCATTCTAAATTAGCGCCATATTCTAGTTTGATATCGATATTTTGTTGTGATTTTATTCCGCTGCTGCGATAGATTTTACTAGCAGCGGCGCTGGTAATCAAGGCTTTGGTGTTGGGTTGGAGGTGAAAATTGCTGGAAAGGCGATCGCCCCCGACAACTCCCCCAGCCGTGTGCAAAATGACGCTGTGACAAACCTCTTTCCCTTCAGGATAAAACGGGCGCTGCACCTTGAGGGGCGCTTGCATTTGATTGTGGATGATTTGAGTTGCGCCGCTGCGGTTGGCGTAGACTAAATTGAGGCTGCCGTGCCATCCAGTTTGAATGTTATTTGTAGGTTTTTCAGTCGAGTTTTGAATCACAGATTTTTATAATTAAGTGTTAAATTTGAAACGTCTCTCAAGTTTTTTAAGATGTACATTCCTCATTTTTTTGCCAATATCACATAGTCATCAAGTGCATAATTGGAGTCATAATGTAACTTAAAGTGCTGGCGAAAAAGTGGACTAATAAATTCCTTGACAGGTAGATTTTCTCTAGCAAACTTTGCATAATTAGGATGGGATGTCCTGATACCAGTTGAACTTAAATATTTATACCAAACTAAGTTTAAGCCCAGCTCATCAACAAATTGTTGTACTACACTTAGCTCTTGTTGGCAATCATCAACTCGACGAACATTATACGGTATCAGCAACTTTTTTTCTTGAATAATTAGCAAAACGCAACCCGAATCATTCAGGCTGCTTGTAAATATATCCTTGTAAATTTGAAGGGATTTTTCTCTTCTCTCCTCATCGTTAAAAAAACAGTGAGAAATCACTATAAAATCAAAGAATTTTTTCGGCAGTCTTTTAGATTGATTTTCCCCATCAAAGATACTAGAAGTGTCAAAACGAAAGTAAGCATTCATCGCCTGGGGTTCCATGTACTGCCGCCAAAACTGGAGTCCGCGATATTGAAAAGCTTTTTGCTGTTCCAAAGAGTAGTAGGATATGTGCATTGGTGGCATTGAAAAAAAGTCGCTACTGCTTTGTAGCAACAAACCAAGTCCGTAAGCAACAGTACCCGGCCCCGCCGCAATATCGAGGATATTAAGTTTAGTTGGCAACAACCCTGCTTTGTAAACCAGGAACCAAGCTAGATATGCACAATAGACGTTATCTAGGAAATATCTCATTAAATAGATGTGAGGACTTAGCTCAAAACTGTATTGAGGATCTTGTCCTTCTTTCAGTTTTTGTATGTCGTCAACAGCTTGTTTAAGTAAATAATCAATATTGGTTTTTTCGCGGGTTAACTTATTAATTTCGTTCTTGATAAAGCCCGCCAGATGTTGTTCAAACTTATTAAAAACTTTCTCATCAATGCCAGTGCATTGAATCATACTTGCATCACATTCTATCAACTTGAAAGCTTTGGAAATATATTCAATAAACTTTTTGTCTGGAAACAAGGTTGATTCATCAATCCGCGCCAGAGAATCGTCAAGTTGCCCGAAGCTTAGTTGTATTTCTAATTCTGCTAAATGCCGATCGCCTTCTTTGATCCGGTCATTTTTTTTCTGCAATAACTTCTCAAGCTGTAGACGTTCTTTAAATAGCTTCTGCTGCCATGAGAGTTTTGCCCCGGAATTTTCTATTTGTTTTAACAGTTGTTTGGCAAGTCGATTATTTTGACTCTTAACGGCTTCATTAAACTTATGGGAACGCCACCAATTTACTAGCAGATTACTCATAGCCAAATCCCTCTTTACCTTCCATAATTTCAACATCCGGGAGCATCGCAATTAATTTATTTTTAAACTTGCGATAACTGTCTTGTTCGCTATTGTACCACCAAGCGTATTTTTGTTTGAGAGCTAATGCTTCCTCGCGAGTTGACGCAATTAGCGATCGCCCGTTGCTGGCATGAAAATCCTGAATCACCACTCGATCTACAACTTCCAGCTTGCTAATAAAATTAGCTTCATCTTCCGGTAATGTAGGAAGTAGTGGTGTTACAGTTATAGAAAATCTGACTTCGCAATTTTCTCGGTAAGGAAAACTATCTCTTAGTTTTGCCATAGCTTTGAGTCTTGCAGGAATACTCGGCGATTGTGGTTCAAAATCTTTCCTCACTTTTTCGCTACCAGTGGGAATGCTCATGTTAATTCGCAACCGCTGAAATTGCTGTAAAATATCGACATCTCTAATTATCATAGGACTTCGAGTTTGGATAACCAGCGTCGGTTGATAGGGAAGCATCACTGGTAACAAGTACCTAGTTAATCGTTTTTGAGATTCAATGGGCTGATACGGATCTGTGACACTACTCATGTAAATGCTAGGTGGTCGATCGGGGTTTTTCTTGTACCAAATATGCAAATCTTTCTTTAAAACTTCCGCTGCATTTTTCTTGATAATTACCCAATTTCCCCAATCCTGCCGCATCTGTGAATTAGGGCTAAAAGCAGCAGCATAACAATAGCTGCATCCGTACTGACAGCCGCGATAAGGATTCAGCGTAAAATCGTAAGCGCTGATAAATCCAGTCGCTTTGTTGAGCAATGACTGTGCATTTTGTGCATACACTTTGGCAGTTCCAAAGTTTTCTACCCGTGCGACAGTGTGTTGCTCGTCGGCGGAATATCCCTCATACTGAGACTTTACCATGATTAAAACCTGTTGTTACAGTATTAAAACGGAAAATGTTTAGGAATGAGAAAGGCTATGGCGCTTCATCTTATACCAATGAAATAAAGTAGCGCTAG
>NZ_JADEXD010000025.1 GCF_015207285.1 Tychonema sp. LEGE 07203
GTCTTTTTCGTTACCTACTTGGACGTGACTGGACTCATCACTGAGTCTTTTCCGTGAGAGTAGCGGGTATGAATCCGCTAGGGAAGTCGGCTTCCCTTTCTAAACAATCTTTTCGGGTCGCACCCCTATTCCCAGCTTCAGCCTCTCGAATTCCGAGTCGAGTCACTGTGGGTAGATTGGGAGTCATGCCCGTACTTGGCAGAGAGGGCTTGCACCTCTATCATCTTGAGAGTTTCACGAGCCTTTAATGGCTGTGAGCCGTGTTATTTCGTGGTTTTATCCACTGATTCGACGGCAACGAATCGCACACCTCAAGAAAATAGAGCGAGTTCACCAGAATCCGACGAAGCTGCGCTCGATAAATCAGCAAATCAGCCCGCCGTTCATCCAAACAAGATAACCCCGCAGATAAAGCAATCTCTACAGAGCTTTCCAATGAAGCCAGCTCCGACAGCAGCAAAGGTTCTTGGACTTTGTTGAACAGCGCCAGGGGAAGCGCGCCGACGGGGATTTTGCCGAGGTCGGTAAAGTGATAAGTGCGATCGCCCGACGACTCCACCAATCCTTTGAGTTCCCACCGAAAGTTTACCAAGTCTTTGGAAATGGCGTAATTTTGTGCGCCGTACTCTTTCCACAGCACCTTCAACTGTTCTAATTCCTCACCATACAGCTCGATGGTGAAATTATTGTAGAGAGGCAGCGATGGGAAAGCTTTGGTTTTAATCCGCTGTGACACGGGCTTGCAAGTTTCCTCGGTGTGCGCGAAGTGATGTTCTTTCACCGAACCCTTTTTTGCTGTGAGGGAGCCTCCACAGTAGAGACAAGTTAGCTGAGTTTTTCCGCGCACAACTTCATCAATGCTCGTCAGTTCGCCACTGCGAGCAACACCAAATTTAAGCCACATCGCCCTTCAATTCTCCTCAATGCAGGTTTGAAGATGCACCCGCTAGATGAAGAATTGTAACAATATTGCTTGTTAATAGCCTCTGCCTTGGGGGAGAACCAACCTCAAGGTGCTGCTGAGGGCGACTCTTTTGAGAGGTTAATTTTGGATAAAGACAAGTCTTTCTTAGTCTAAATTAGTATTTATAATCACACTTTGAAAGAGTAAATGCTCAACTTACTTGGAGAGCAACAGCCGGAAACCTTGAAGTTGCACGCACCGGTGCCACTGGCATTGCATCCTGCGGAGGTGTACCTAGACAGTTTGGGAAGCGATCGCTCGAAGGCAACGATGGCGGCAGGACTTGACATCATGGCGAAGCTGCTCACTAATGGGGAGTGCGGCGCGATGACTTTGAATTGGGCAGCATTGCGCTACAGGCACACGGCAGCGCTGCGCTCGGCTCTGGAGAAACAGTACGCGCCAGCTTCGGTGAATCAAATGCTGTGCGCCCTTCGGCGGGTGCTTAAGGAAGCTTTGCGGTTAGATTTGATCGACCCTCTGGATTACAGCAAGGCGGTAGACGTGAGAAGCGTCAAGCAATCGGGAAAACCAAGGGGGCGAGCGTTATCCCCACATGAAATTGCAGCGCTGGTGCAAAGTTGCTCTGGCGAGAGTACCGTTGATGTTCGAGATGCAGCCTTGATTGCTATCTTGCGGGGGGGAGGCATCCGCCGCGCTGAAGCAGTCAGCCTTAATTTGGACGATTTCAACCGCTCCACTGGAGCATTGGAAATTCGATTCGGGAAGGGGAAGAAAAACAGGATGGTCTATCTCCCAGAGGCAGCGATGGCCTTGGTAGAAAAGTGGCTCAATTTGAGAGGAGAGGAACCGGGCCCGTTGCTTTTTCCCATCCGTAAGGGAGGAGAAATTCAATTTCGGCGGATGACGGAGGATGGTGTCTTAAAGATTTTGCAGCGACGGGCTCAACTCGCTGGAGTGGATTCTTTCTCTCCCCACGATTTCAGGCGGACGTTTTGCTCAGACCTCCTCGATGCTGGAGTCGATATCGTGACAGTGCAGAAATTGGCTGGGCACGCATCGCCGGTAACGACAGCTAAGTACGATCGCCGCGGCGAAGAAACGAAGCGACGGGCTGTGCAGCATTTGGGGTTTTGATGCTGAGGGTGGAGAGTTCATTGCAGATTTTCTTGAGCAATGCTAGGCCGTGCCTTCTATTTTCCTCTCAAGCGCGATAAGGTCTACGTCTGAGAGGCTGGAATACTTACTGCATTACTGCATCGGTCGGGGGGATTTCTTAATGCGGTAGTCCAGCTCACGGAGGGCGGCCGTAGAATATACAGCATCGGTCACTTGGTTCAAGACGGGACTGAACAAAATTAGCCCGTTCCTTCGCTGACCGTCATACAGCGCGATCGCTGCACCGGCATCCGAATAAATGCAGGCGCAGCAGCCCAAGCATTATTGGCTGTCTGTGGCGATGAGGGAAAGGAGGTACAGGCGAGTGGTGTGAAAAAACGCGGTGTGTAGGTTTTTCCGACACTTTAGGGGCTAAGCATATCGTAGTGTTTGACGAGAGGGCGATCGCTACCCTATTCCAGGTTTATAAACTACAAAGGTTCTAAATCGTAGACTCTACTACCATATTTTGAGCGTGTGTGTCTGAGTGTCAACCCAGTAAAACGCTTACTTTAGCAAAGAAAAGAGGTTGTTTGGGTCGATATTTTTCGCTTTTTCTCAATACTCACACCCCAAAAGTTGCAAACTTTCAGTGGCCGACTGGCTACTGAGTATTGTTTTTTTTCGGGCGTTAGATACAAGTTTTCTTAGTTCAAAAAATATTCTACTATGGCTGACACATTGCTTCTGGCTAAAAAATCCAATGTTAACAATACTCTCATTTATGGTGCAATTAAGATATTTTTCTACTATTTAGCTTAATAAATTGGTGCGCTAATTAACACAGCTTTAACTTTTTGCCTTGCCGATGCGGGGGAACATAACCCGCTTTTTGTTTTTTTTTTATATTTTGAGAACCCCTTTACTTAGATATAAAAATTGGGCTAGTTTTTTAAGTGATGTATCCTCTTGTTTAAATTTTAACTATTGTTTTATGAAGCTCGTTGGAAAAAAGTTTCATTTTTTTGCCCCGCTCTACTAAATTAGTGCACCATATTTATAGTGAATATGCTGTAGAGTTTAAACTAGGGGCAGTAAGCAATCAAGCTACAAACTAGGTTAACCTCAACCATAGTGAGCGATCACACGCAGTACACCCGCTACACCAACATCCATTGTTCGTCAAGACTAATGCCTACCGAGAGAATCCCCGAAGACACACTTGACAGTATTCTTGCCCTCCAGATAGTGGTCGCCTGGGCTGGTGAAGGAGCTTGTGACCCCAAACGCCTTGACTGGTGGCGTACTGACTTAATTGATGAATACGGTGGTGGCGACCTATTCCTGCGACTGCTTCCTAAAACCCACTTATGGGCATCTTTAGAAACAGTAAGGCAGGCAGCAATCGCGTTAGACCGACGCAAGCGCTCTGAAATGGCTAGACCAGATCATGTTTGTACATTATTTTTCTGGGGATTCTCTGTGGATGAGCAATTAGCAGAGCGACTGGCTTTTCATAAGCGCAATAGAAAACAACCACGAGACACTTTACCAATTCCGGTGGATATATATCAGCCTTTTTCTCAAGCTGAATTTAAAATAGCTATTGAGATTCCCAATCAAAAGGTGGAATTTAAGGTTGTACCCAGCGGACGGGAAGTTTTAGGGGAAATGCTAAAAGCACTCGACGAGCGTGCTAAGAAGTTAGCATCTGCGCTTTTACCCCTACCCCAAGCCGACAGCTATCCCATGCCATTCTACCGTTTAAAGGAAAACTAAATTCAATGGCTGGGATAAGTAAACATCAAGTTCTTAACAAAGTATCTGCCAACTTCATATTACACGGTAAAGAAGTTGAGCAATTCCATACCCGTTTACTGCGTACATCTTTGGCTTTGGAAGAAAGTCGAGTTTATTGGGAACATTTAAGAATAAATATTCCCAAGGAAAAAAGAGCAGTGGTGGCGTTTGAAGAACGCTGGTTTGGTAGCAGAAGCATGGCACGAGTTCGCAGTCTACTGGTCGAATTGAGCTATCGCTTCGATGCCTATCCGATCGCACTACAGATTCTTAGTCACTGGTGTCCCTCCGATCCAACGACTCGCCAAAATATCTGCCACTGGTATATGCAGCTAACAGATCCCATGTATCGTACTTTTACAGGTGTCTTCTTAGAACAGCGTCGTCTTCAATCCAATCCAAGTATCGACCGGGATATAGTAGCCCGTTGGGTTACTCAAAAGCTGGAGAGTGAGTGGTCAGCAGCAACAACTTTACGAATGGCAACGGGTTTAATTGCTACTGTGGCAGATGCAGGGCTTTGCTCGAAAAACGTCGGTACGCGCAGCCTCCAGTATCCCAAGGTAACTGATGAAGCACTGGCTTACTGGCTCTATTTTTTGCGTCATCTGTCTTTTGAAGGGTCACTTTTAAATAATCCTTATCTCACATCAGTGGGTTTAAGTGAGAACTTTCTGGAACAGCGGTTGCGCCGCTTACCAGGACTTACCTTTAATCGGATGGGCGACCTTTACGAGTTTGGATGGCATTGCGCTGACCTCAAATCCTGGGCGATTCAAATCTTAGGCTTGAAGTGGGAGGAAGAAGTATGACAGGGTTGTTATTTGAAAGTTCGTCCTTAGAAAGTGCTATACAGGCACTACGCAATGATTTATTGGATAAAGATAGCCCCAAAATTAGCACGATGCGGAATTACCGATTTGCGATCTTGCAATATACCCCTCGTGATGAGTTTAAACTTCGCGCCCGCATTCGCTGGTTAACTGATGACCTAAAAAGTCAAGGGTGGAATGTATTAGCAATTTCTCTTCAACATCTATTTTTAACTCGAATTAAGAAAGAAGAGCAACGAGTTTTAGATAGCATGATTGGCACTGAACATCGTCTTTATCCTAAATCCCCTGAGCGGGCACTTAACCATTTAAAAGATAAAATTGCTCTCTATGTTGAGGGGTCTGAAGGAATTGCTAAGGATGTAATTGCAGTGATTGATAAATTTGCCAATAGTTATCTTGGAGACAACGATCGTACCTTGATTTTTTTAGGACGTGCTGGAGCTTTATATCCATTTTTTCGCTCGTCAGCTCTTCTTAAACATATTGATGGTAAAACACGCAATTTGCCAGTTGTTCTGCTCTATCCCGGCGACCGCAAAGATTTGAATGCTTTGTCTTTTATGGGAGAACTCCCTGCTGACCGCGACTATCGACCTCGGATCTACTCCTGATTAATACTACTGTCGTAATCACTAGAGAAACAATAATGTTGTTATGCTAATTAAAGATATTTTTGCTGCTGACATTACCCGTGATATTGCTCCTGTTGTTTATTTTCATGAGCAAGATCCCACTAAAGTTTTAGAAGAAGTTTCTGAATATATCATTACTGGCGGGTATCCAGAAGATGACCCGCGTCATCGCCGCGTGCAATCAGGAATTCACGAACAATTTGTTAAGTTACTCAAAGCACTAGCAGAAGAATTAGAGAAAAAAAAGGGTTCGGAACTTCCAGCATCTTGGATTTCGGGTTTTTATGGTTCTGGTAAATCGAGTTTTGCTAAGCTTTTAGGGCTTGCCTTAGATGGTATGGTCTTACCTGATAATCGTAAGTTAGCGGATGCGCTTTTGGCACGGGATGACTCACCTAATTCTCAGGAATTTAGGGACTTATGGTACAAGATATGCAGTCAGATTAGCCCCATTGCAGTAGTTTTTGATATCGGTGCAATAGCACGGGATGATGAGCATATTCATTCAGCCGTGAAGCGTCAGATACAAGTCCGTTTGGATTATTGCACTATTAGTCATTATGTAGCAGACCATGAACTAAAACTAGAGTTAGACGGTAAGTGGGATGATTTTTTGATGTGTGCCGAAACAACACTTAATCAAACTTGGTCAGCAGCAAAGAATGACCAATTGGCAGAGGAAGCTTTTTCTGAAATTATGTACGCCATGAATCCTACTCGTTATATTGACCCAATGAGTTGGTTTGATAGTCGTGCAGGTTCTGAGACAGGCATTGGTACATCAGTTGCAGAAACAACTCAAGATATTATTAATATGCTCGATCGCCGTGCCCCTGGTAAAACCGTTTTTATTGTGGTGGATGAAGTGAGCCAATATATCCACCAGGATAACAACCGAATGCTGAAATTACAATCCTTTGTTTCAGATTTGGGACAAAAATTAAAAGGGCGAGTTTGGCTACTAGCAACTGGACAACAAAAACTTGAGGATAGTGAAGATCAGAGCAGTATTGGTAAATTAAAAGACCGTTTTCCGCCTAAATTACGGGTTCATTTAGCACCTACTAATATTCGCGATGTGGTTCACAAAAGGTTATTGAAAAAAGCTGTCTCGAAGGAAGCCGAGCTGCGATCGCTCTTCCAACACCACCGCAGTGACCTAAAATTATACGGCTATAAATGCGATTCTATCACTGAAGATGATTTTCTTGAAGTCTATCCCATGCTGCCCGGATACGTTGATTTGCTGATGCAAATTACGACCAATCTCCGCACTCGTTCTACTCGTGCTAAAGGAGACGATCATGCAATTCGCGGATTGTTACAACTGTTAGGTGAATTGTTTCGAGAGCAGAAGTTAGGAGAACGACAGCTTGGTGCTTTAGTGACGCTAGATAGTATTTATGAAGTGCAACACTCTGCCCTTGATGCAGATTTGCAAAATACCTTAACTCGGTTATTTAACCATGAAGAAGTTATTAACAATCATCTGGCCATAAAAGTTGCAAAAACTGTAGCACTTTTGGAGTTAATTCAGGAACAAAAACCAACCACAGCGACCTTCGTTAGTCAGTGTCTTTATTCTGAATTAGGTCAGGGTAATCAAGAGCCAAATATTACACAAGCATTAGAAAAATTGCGGAATTTAGGGCTGCTTTCTTATTCGGATAAATTCGGCTACAAGATTCAAAGTTCTGCCGGACAAGAATGGCAGCGAGAACGGGATGCTTACAGTGTTATTTCCGATGCTCTAAGTCAAATTGTGGCAGAGAAGCTGAAAACTTTGCTCGGTAGTGTGGAACGTCCTCGCTATAAAAATAAGGCTTTTCCTTGGGTTGCTTTTTTTAGTGATGGTCGCCAACGGCAAGATGAACGCCTGCAAGGATTGAACGATCCTGCTGTCTTAATTGTTGATTTTCGCTATCTTTCTAATCCAGAAGATCGCAATTCTAGCACTTGGATACAAAACAGTGATAGTGCTAATTTGCGCGATCGCATTATTTGGGTTGTCGGTAAATTAAGCGATTTGGTTGTCCAAGCGCGAGATTTAGGACGTTCTCGTCATATAGTAAATAAGTACGAATCGCGCCGACACTCCCTTTCGGGAGAAAAACAGCGATTATTGTCTGAGGAAATCACCCGACGAGATAATTTAGAAAAAAAGGTACAAACTACGATCGCCCAGGCTTTTTTAGATGGTGAACTCTATTTTAGAGGGCGGCATATCGATAAGCAACAATTTGGTGCAGCATTTACTACAGTTCTAGAACGGGTGGGAGAAAATATTTTACCAGAACTCTACAGCCGCTATGTTGATGTAGCGATTACACCTGGGGAATTAACTCAACTTCTTGAACCGAATTTATCTGGGCCATCTCAAAAGTTTATGGGGTCGGAATTGGGTATTTTAGAACTGGATGCAGGTAAATATATTCCCACCTGTAGCGGAGAAGTTCCCTCGCGTCTTGCTCAATATATTCAAGACCAAAATGGCATTCCTGGCAACGCCCTACTCGCGCATTTTGGGGGGCCACCCTACGGTTATCCGGCAGATGTGGTTAAAGCTTGTTTAGCAGGGTTGTTACGGGCTAATAAGGTGCGAATTCGCCCGGAAAGTGGCCCAGAAATCACCTCGGTGCGCGATCCGGGTGCTAAGGATATGTTTACCAAAGACCGGGATATCAAACGCGCTGATTTATTACCACCCAATCAAACGGAAATTACTGCGCGTGACAAAGTTGCCATTTGTAAGTTTTTTAAGGATTCCCTTGGTATTGACCTCGATCGGGAAAATGATGCGATCGCTGATGCTGTCTTTCAGCAGTTTCCCAATCAGGTAAAACGCTTGCAAGAGTTGGAGAAACGTTACAATCGCTTGCCAAACCGTCCAGATTTGCCCCCAGCTTTGGTAAAGTTACGGGAGGCGCTGGAGAAATCAATGCGATCTCGTCAAGTAGAAGATACAGTTATCACTGTTAAGAAAAATTTGGATGCCCTACGAGATGGCATTCAAGAATTAGGAATTTCCTTGACAGATTTATCCGATTCTGGTATTGAAGTCGTAGCTAAAACAGCTAAAATTCGGGATCACCAAGTGGCGCAACTCCAGCAGATTGACCGCATTGCAGAAGTTAAGCCAGCAATTGATGCTTTGATAGATCACCTAAATTGCGAGCGACCTTGGCGAGATATTAACAGTTTGAAACCGCATTTAGAAACGATTGAAGAGCACTATAAGGCGGTGCGTTTGAGTTTAATTGAACAGCAAGACAAACAAGCGGAAACGATTCGCAGTCGCATAAAACAGCGCCAAGGGTTTATTAAATTAAATGAAAAGCAAGGCGATTATGTACTGCGTCCAATCCACAAAGCCGTTCCTGATACAACTCAAGACTCGCTTTATCCCTCTTTATTAGAGTTACGAGATTCAGCAATTTTACGATTGCAAACTGCTGAACAAGAGGCAAACACTTATTTGGATAATACCTTATCTCAGGTGACAGATGAACAGGTAATTCAGCTACAACTTAACCTGAGTGGACGTGAAGTAAGTACGCCAGAGGAAATAGAAGCTTTAGCAAATCAAATTAAAGAACGCCTCTTAGCGCAGCTTAAACCAAACACTCGCATTCGCATTATCTAAACACCTTAATCTTTTCTGTCTTACTTATGTACCTTACTCCTCAAGCTAAATCTAAATTGTCCAATACCATTCGCATTTTGAGAGAACGATTGCTTATCGACTTTCATAATGCTATCGATAGTGCGTATCGGCTGTCTATCCCTTTAAAGACAGCGGGACTTTCAGAAGAACTACACATGAAACGTCAGCGTTTGGAACAGTGGTTAGATGAACAGTCTCGCAGCGAAACTAAGGCGAAAAAAGATGAGGTACGCCAACGTTATCTAAAAACGGCAGAAAAATTGGCAGCAGCGACATTTTTAAACCGTCTGATTGTGATTAAACAAATGGAAGCGCATGGACTTATTAAACCAGCCGTAATAACGGGGGGTTGGCAAAGTTCTGGGTATCGGGAATTTAGAGATTTTGCGCCGGAATTATTGAAGGATGAAACTGAGGGATATGGGACGTTACTGCAACTTTTATATGATGAATTATCGTTGGAGTTGCCGGGGTTATTTGGTGATGTGGGAGTAACGGCACTATTTCCAATTCCAGCGAGTACGTTACGGGCAGTTATTGAAGCGTTGAATCAACCAGAATTACAGGATGCTTGGTTAGATGATACTACGCTGGGTTGGGTTTACCAATATTGGAATGACCCGGAACGAGAAGCACTGGATGCTAAATTGAATGGTGGGGGAAAGGTGGAACCTCACGAAATTGCTAGCAAAACCCAGATGTTTACAGAGCGTTATATGGTGGAATGGCTGCTACATAATAGTTTGGGGCAAATGTGGCTGGCAATGTGCCAAAAGCACCGTTGGATAGCGGAAGTAGAAGCAGATGGTACGTTACAACGTTTGGAAACTCGGCGCAAGGAATGGCGGGAAAAGCGCGAGAAAGGGGAGGTAAGTTTAGATGCGCTAATGCCAATTGAGTCGGAAAGTGAGGAACTTTGGAAGTATTGGGTACCGCAACCTTTGACGGATGATGCTGTTGAGTATGCGCCAGATAGTGTGCGAGAGATTAAAATTTTAGATCCCGCTTGTGGTTCGGGGCATTTTTTAGTAATTGCTTTTGGGTTGTTGTTTGCGCTGTATCGAGAGGAAGCGCGACACCGAGGGGAAAGTTGGAACGATGTTTCAATTGTAGAATCGATTTTAGAGAATAATCTTTATGGTATCGATATTGACCCAAACGCAGTGCAAATTGCGGCAGCAGCGTTAATTTTGAAAGCGCGTTTGATTTGTCCTAAAGCGAGTCCGCGATTTTTAAATTTAGTTGCATCAAATCTTCAGTTAGGTTCTTTACCGGAAAACGATCCGGCATTAGTGGAATTACGGCGAGAGGTAACAGAAACTACAGGAATTCCTGAAAAATTAACAAATCAAATTGTTCAATCTTTGAAAGGGGCGGATTATTTGGGGAGTTTGCTGAAAGTTGATACAGCGGTTGATGAAGCAATATTAAACTATGAGCAGAGTTTAGTTAAGCCGATTCAAGGTAGTTTATTTTACTCCGTTTATGCTGAAGATGAAGCGAATGACTTAGCTAGTCGCAGCCAGAAAATGAAAGATTCTCTATTAGAAAAGTTAGAGAAATTTTTGTCACGTTGCACCAATGGGGATGATTTGGGTTTGCGGTTGCGAGGAGAACAATTGGCGGCGGGAATTCGGTTTATTCGGATGATTCAGGAAAATTATTATGATTTGGTAATTGGTAATCCGCCTTATCAAGGAACTAGCAAAATGGTAGATGCTGCTTATATCACTAAGCATTATCCGATGGGGAAAGCAGATTTATATGCAGCATTTTTAGAACGGGGTTTGCAATTAGTTAAAGTTGGCGGTATTTCGGCCATGCTGACGATGCGAAATTGGATGTTTATTCAACAGTTTACTAAAATCCGTGAGTATTTAATTGATAATTTCGATTTAAGAATTTTGGGAGATGTGGATCGAGGTGCGTTTGACGAAGTGCCAAATGAAGTATTGGCAGCAGTTATGAGTGTATTTCAAAAAGTCCCACCTAGCGGAAATATTAGTATAGCGATGCAACCAACTCCGTTAGATGATAATTCTTATGATAGACAACGAACAAAGCGCAAACGGGCAGCAGTTTTGGCGCAAGTAGGGCGGTTTGAATTTGAGAGAGATCGCTTCAACGCCATCAAAGAAAAACCCCTCATTTACTGGTGGGATGATGATTTTTTACAACGCTATGCTGGAACAATAAAACTCAGAGAATGTGTAGAAATGTGGCAAGGAGTAGCCACGACTAATAATACCAGATTTCTACGTAATATTTGGGAAGTGCAGAGGCAAGACTTATGGCTTGTTCGCGCAAAAGGTAAAATTCGTATTCAGCCTGAACTAGAATCCGTAAAATGGGTCCCATATGTAAAAGGGGCAAAGGGTAGAGCTTGGTTTGATTCAATTTCTGATGTAATAGAATGGGATAGAGCCGGGTTGAAATTAGGAGTTTGTCAAGATTTTTATCGTATTAAGCACCCTGCACTACAAATTAAAGATGCTCAAATGTTTTTTAGAATAGCTATTGCTTATTCTACTATTGGATCTTATTTTTCAGCAAGATTACATAGATTTAGAAGTATTTTTGATGTTTCAGGATCATCGGTTTTTCCCATAGGGAATGAAGAATTACTTTGTTGTCTTCTAAATAGCAAGATTTCCAGTAAAATTCTTTCCTCTCTTAACCCAACAGTTAATTTTCAAGTCGGAGATATAAAACGCCTTCCTTTATTTCCCATCGAGTCAGCAGAAGAAATATTTAACGAACTAGAAAACGCCTTCACCGAACACGAAAAAGCCCGCGAAACCTCAGTAGAATTTAAACAACCCGCTCCTTCAGCTTGGAACTACGCCCAAGAATGGGCGCAAAAAGCAGTAGATAGAGAACCCGGAACCCCCTTACCCGACTATCAACCCATCTACGAACAACCCGCCGCCACTAATTTTGTATCCTATTCCATTGGAGTAGCATTAGGGCGGTTTGAAAAGACAGAGGGCAGAGGGCAGAGGGCAGAAGGTAAGGAAGGAGGGAAGGTGCAAGAAAATAGGCTTCCGCATGGGATTTTATATCTTTCTGCCTACTCAGAACGCGACAATTTACAACATCCAGCCAGCCAAATTATCCGCGAAACTTGGCAACAACACGGCGCAACCATTGCCAAAAGCAAAACCTTGCGAGAATGGCTGAGACTCAACTTTTTTAAAGAGGTTCACCTGGAAATGTACGCAAACCGCCCCATCTACTTTCCCCTCTCATCCACCAAGAAAAACTTTGTCGCTTTCATCAGCATTCATCGCTGGCAAAATAACACCTTGCAAGACCTCTTAGCAGAATACCTCATCCCCGAATTAAACCACCTCGAAGGCGAACTCAGCGACTTAATTGATGCCCGACATCAAGGCGATAAAAAAAACCAAACCAAAGCCGAAGAACGCTACAGCAAAATTCAACAACTCCACACCGAACTAAAAACATTTATTGACCTCGTAAGACAAACTGCCGAACAAGGCGCACCCCCCGCCAACCCCAAAGACACCGCCCGCGAAGTCGATGCCCGTTTCAAAATGGATTTAGATGATGGTGTAATGATTAATAGCGCTGCCCTTTGGTCACTTCTAGAACCCCAATGGACGCAACCCAAAAAATGGTGGTCAGAACTCTGCAACGCCCAAGGCAAAAAAGATTACGACTGGGCACATTTAGCCGCCCGTTACTTCCCCAGCCGAGTCGATGAAAAATGTCAAAAAGACCCCTCCCTCGCCGTCGCCCACGGTGTTTTTTGGAAATACCATCCCGCCAAAGCCTACGAATGGGAATTGCGCTTAAAAGATGAAATTTCCTCCGACTTCACCATTGATGAACAAAACTCTGATGAATATCGCCAAACCTTTGAGGAAGAAAACCCAGAATTAGTTAATGACTTAATCGAAAAAGAAGAAAAACGCCGAGAACGCAAACGGAAAAAAGAAGAAGATGATAATGATACGCCTCTTTTAGACCAAATTGATAATTCAGGGGAGGAAGAAGAATGAAAGAACTAAATTTTATTACCAGTGTTTTAGAAGAACAAGTAAAAGGGGAATTACGTCAACAAGGAATTGTTGTTTGGCTAGATAAAGACGGTTACTATAATACCTACGTTGATGATTTAATTGCCCGTTATTCTCGCGGGGAATTTTTTGCCCCCGTCGTCGCCTTTCGCGGTAGCTACCTAGAAATGCTACTCGCCCTTGAACCTTATGGAAACGGACTCGACCCCGAACCATTACTCATTCATCTCCCCGGTCACACCGAAGAAACTGTCCGTAAAACCCCAATCCTAGAACTTTATCACGCAGGTTATCGCTTCCGCAAAGCTCTCGATACCCTCATCCGCGAAGCCGCTACCGGGCGCGTCACCCCTGCCGAAATTGACGCTTATCTGAAAAATGGCATTTCTGACCTAAACTCTGCTGAAGTCTGGTTAGAAAGCCACCTAGCCCAACCTCAAGGCGGAATTGCCGCCTACCTAAACAGCCTTAGCCTAGAATGGATTTTAGACGGTCTTTTAGGCGAAGAAAAAGTTTTACAATCAAAAATTTCTGATTCAAGCGCCCTTGATACCCTCGCCCAACATCTCTATCGTCACACAGGATTAGATCAAGCATTTTTGCAATTTTTTCAGGGCAATAAACTTTTATCTTTTATAGATTTAGGAGATGCTTTTGCAGCTTGGTTAATGTGTGTTGAATATGTCAACGACCTTAAGCGTTCTCCTTATTTAGATACACTCAAGCCTCTGACTCGATTATCTAACCCCCTACGAAAAGCTTGCGAACAATTAATTAATTACCTAAGACAACGCCACCCGGAAATTTATGCGATAAAAGCTACCATTGTCGAATCCCATTTAGAACCTGAACTTAATGCTATCCGTCCGGAAGATTTAGGAAAAATTGATACATTCCACCGCGAAGAAAGTATCATTTTAGAAAGTGCCGTGCGATCACTTCTGACCGGAGAATGGCAAAAAGCGATGCAGTGGTCAGACTCTCGCACGGAAACCCCCTCATTTTGGCTAGAACGCGATCGCACCCGCCGTTTAGAATGGTCGTTAATCCGAGATGCTGCAACCTTGGGGTGTGAGATTGACAAAAATGGGCGATCGCTCAAAGACATTTATACTCTTAGAGAAGCCCTAGAAATTTACACCCAATCTGCCTATGCAGTAGACAAAGCTCATCGCCATTTAGAACAACAACGATTAAAACTTTTAGAACCTACTTTACCACATTTCGCTCAACTTCTAGAAGCGGCTGATAAACTACGTTCTGAATATCGAAATTGGGCAGATACTTTAGCTCAAGACTTTGCTAATATTTGCACTAGAGAAAGCTTTTTACCCGACGATGACTTACAACAGCGTACCTTGTACGATCAAGTTGTTCACCCCCTAACCAAAACTAACAAAAAAGTCGCTTATTTCTTAATTGATGCTTTCCGCTATGAAATGGCAACCGAACTAATAGCAGAATTTGAAGACAGTGGCATTACTGTTAATCTAAAAGGACGTTATGCCGAACTGCCAACTATCACCGCCGTTGGTATGAACCTTCTCGCTCCTGTTCATCAATTCGGCAAATTATCCCTAGCAAATGGAGAAGGGTTTAAAGGATTTAAAACAGGCGAATACACCGTGCGGAAACCCGACGAAAGAGTCCGGGCAATGAGCGATAAAAGCATTGATAATGTTAGTGCAGGTCGGCGGAAAGTGCGGGGCGTAAGTTTAGCAGAAATTTGCGATCGTTCCACCACCAGCTTAAAAAAAAGTTACTCCGATGCCAATCTGATTGTTGTTCACAGTAAAGAAATTGACGATGCAGGCGAAGCAAATGTCGGTTTAGCCACCTTTGAAACTTGGCTGCAACAAATTAAATCAGCTTGGAATCTACTCAAAAGTATTGGCATAAATGAATTTGTTTTTACTGCCGATCACGGATTCCTTTTACAAGACCAAACCACCCAAGAAAAGCCCTACGGTAGTAAAAAAGATCCCAATCGCCGCTACATTTTAGCCGCAGATGCCCGCCTAGAAGAAGGGATGGTCGTCGTTCCTCTAAATGCTCTTCAATACGAAGGTCAAAACAATTACTTATTATTTCGTAAAGACACAGCAATATTTGCCACTGGCAACCCCGGTGCGACTTTTGTACATGGTGGAAATAGCCTGCAAGAGCGAGTTATTCCTGTCTTAACAGTATCCCATCGCTATCAATCTAATCTAGCGATGGTTAAGTACCTAATTGAAGCCAAACCCGAACGAGAAATCATGGGTCATAGTCGCATTCAAGTGCGGATAAAACCAGCGCCCGTAGCCCAAGGCGTTCTCAGTTTTGTGACTGCTAAAACCATTAACCTTGCCTTGCGCGTACCCGAACGACCGGATATTCAAATAATAATTAAAGATGCACCCGGAGCCGAGGTAAAAAATCAACAAATTGAAATTCCGGTTGGTGGAGATTGGATTGAGGTATTATTTGACTTGAAAGGACAGCGAGATGAGCGCGATCTGATTGAAGTTTTCCATCCAGATAATATTGAAGATGTAGACCCGCTCATCCCTCAAACTTATTTCAATGTATCCGGTTCTCTCCAAAACGCTTCTCCTCGTGTTACTGGGTCAAGTCGGGACACAAACTGGCAGGATAGTTTTGAAGATGAGGCAATTCGGAACGTATTTCTTCACCTCCAGCAACACAGCTCAATTACAGAAATAGAGCTAACTCAAATGCTTGGTTCAGCCAGACAGGTACGGCGCTTCTCCGTAGAATTTGAAGAACACCTTAAAAAAGTTCCTTTCTCCGTCATAATTGAAACAACCAGTAACGGCAAACGCTATGTCAAACAAAGTTAAAATAGAAGGCAATAACTATGGCAATCAGTGAACGAGATATTGAGCATATTTTCGAGCGTTTACGTTCTGGCGTTGTTCCCGAACGAGGCTTAGAAATTTTTGCAGTTGGCATTGACAAACAACGCACAGAAATTCATCGCCAACTCCAGTTAGCAGCAGATAGGGAAGGAGTTTTTAAGTTCCTACGTGGCGGCTACGGCTGCGGGAAAACCTTTATGTCCCGTCTCGCCATTCTCGATGCCCAAGTACAAGGATTTGCAACTAGCTTTGTAGTTGTGTCTGATAACGACTTGCAGTTTTACAAATTCGATGATGTTTACCGCAAAGTCGTGCAAGAGTTAGGCACTAGCTCCTGCGCCAGAAGTGCTTTAAGTGATATCATCGATCGCTGGATAGCCCGTATAGAAGATGCCCTCATTGCCGGCGGTGCTAACGAAAACAGTGATGAATTTGATGACCAGGTACAGCAACGTATGGAAGAAGAGCTCGCCTCTCTAACAGGTGGAAAAGCACCCGAAGACATGGCACGGGTTCTCCGCACCATTTTTAGCCTTAAACAAAAAGGTGAAATTGCCGAAGCCAGCGCCCTACTTTCGTGGCTTTCTGGTAGCGAAAATGTAGCAGCTAGCGCTAAGAAAGTTGCCGGCATTAAAGGTGATATTGGTAGCAGAGATGCCCTCGACTACCTACATGGTGTATTAGAAATCGTCAAAGCTTCAGGCTACAAAGGATTAGTTATTGTCATTGATGAAGTCGAAACAGTCTTGCGAATGCGCCATGATAGTAGAGGCAAATCTTTGAATGGAATTCGCCAAATTTGTGATGCAGCCGATCGCTATAAAGGGTTACTTTGGATATTCACTGGGACACCCGAGTTTTTCGATACTAAACGGGGAGTCGCTGGGTTAGAACCTTTGAGCGAGCGCATCCAATTTCTTGTCTCTGGTGGCTTTGCCAACCCTCGTCAGCCCCAACTAGAATTAAAACCCTTTGACGCTAATCGTCTCAAAGAAGTCGCACTCAAGTTGCGAGAAATCTACCCCACTGCTAATCGAAACCGTCTAATTACTAAAATTACTTCAGAGTTTATCGAACAATTAGTTGCCAAAGTCACTTCTGGTTTTAAAGGAGATGTGGGTGTTGTTCCCCGTCAATTCTTACGTCAGTTCGTCAACGTCCTTGATTTAGTGGCTAATGAAGAAGATTTTAACCCCATGACTGCCGAGGGTTTTGAAATCCAAGATTTGAATGAAGATGAGCAAAGAATTAACCAAGGTCATACCTACTTTGATGAAGACCCCGCCGATGTTAAGGGCTACGCAGCCATAGAATTTTAATTATGACCTCTACCTTTGCTCGTTTCCCTCCCCGTCTGCAAGAAGCAATTGTCGCTCGTTTAGGCTGGTCTTCTTTGCGCCCAGTTCAGGAATTAGCAGGACACGCAGTGTTAGATGGTAAGAATGCTATTATTTTGGCTCCCACTGCTGGCGGTAAAACGGAAGCTTGTATCTTTCCCTTACTAGCTAAGTTAATGGAACAGGAACCAGAGGGAGTTGGTTTAATTTATATTGCACCCATCAAAGCATTACTAAATAATCAGGCAGAACGCTTAGGGCGTTATACCGAAATGGTTGGGTTGCGACGCTTCCTTTGGCATGGAGATATCAAAGATTCTGATAAACGCGCTTTTATCAAAGAACCAGCCGCAGTTTTGATGACTACTCCTGAATCTTTGGAAGTAATGCTTTTATCTGCCAAAGTTCCTGAAGCGAAACTTTTTAACGACTTACGAGCTATAGTGATTGATGAAATTCATGCCTTAGCAGGGACAGACCGAGGTGCTCACCTAATGTCTGTGATCGAGCGAATAGTACGTTACACCACCAATGACGTGCAACGCATTGGATTAAGTGCTACTGTAGGCAACCCTGGTGATATTCTGTGCTGGCTTCAAGGAACCTCAAAACGCCCCAGCAGTGTCGTAGACCCTCCGAAAGTTCCTTCTAAAAAGGATCTGCACGTTTATTTACGAGATACATTAGGAGCGATCGCCCAAAATGCCAGCCAAATCGCAGCCGGCAAAAAAAGCTTGTTTTTTTGTGAGAGTCGAGCGTTAGCTGAGGATATTGCTGAACGGATGCTAAACCGGGGTACTGAGGTATTTGTTCACCACAGTTCTGTTTCCCTAGAAGAACGAACCGAAGCAGAAGAACGCTTCAACAGAGACACCAATGCCAGCATTATCTGTACTTCTACCCTAGAGTTGGGCATTGATATAGGCGACCTTGACCTTGTATTCCAAGCTAATGCTCCTTCTACTGTCTCATCATTTCTACAGCGTTTAGGACGCACCGGACGGCGGGAAGGTCAGCGAGCTAATACAACCTTTTTTTGTGAAAGTGTGGAGACGGTGCTACAGGCGATCGCTATTATCGAACTAGCAAGAAAAGGTTGGATAGAACCTATCCCCACCCAAACGCGAGCATGGCCCGTATTGGTGCATCAGTTACTTGCCTTAACCCTTCAGTTTGGTGCCATTAGCCCCGAACGTTGCTGGGAGCAGTTATCAGTTGTGACTGATTTTTCAGGCATTACTCATTCAGAATTTGAAATTCTCATAAAACACATGATCCAGGAGGATTTTCTGTTTCATGCTGGAGGGCTGCTATCAATGGGAGATAAAGCCGAGCGCGTATTTGGTCGTAGGAATTTCCTGGAACTTTATGCCGTCTTCAGCAGCCCGCTTCTCTACAAAGTACAAACGTCAGCAGGCTACACAATTGGTACTATAGAACAAGCATTCGTCGATAAGCTAGTAGCAGAGATTAGTTCTTTCCTTCTCAGCGGTCGGGCTTGGACGGTTATGCACATTAACCATCAAGAACGGACAATACGAGTCGTTCCCGCTCCTCGTGGAAAAAAACCAAGCTGGGGCGGTTTTGCTCCTCAACTTTTAGGCTTTGAACTTTGTCAGGAAATTGGTAGAATTCTTCGCGCAGAAAACAATATCTCCTATATTGATGCCACAACACAAGCAGCACTGGACGAATACCGAACTGAGCTTAAACCTTTTCTAGCCAATTCTCAAACTAGCATCCAAACAGAAGGTGACCGGATTCTTTGGTGGACTTTTGCTGGGGGACAAATTAACTACACCCTCAAGTATGGTCTTCAATTCTACCATGACTGGAAGATTGTCTCAGACAACTTTAAGATCAAGATAGAAGGTGATAGCCTTAGCTCTGGTACTCTAAGTTTAGCAATCACTCAGATGAGTGATGCAAGTTTTTGGAAAAATCCATCCACTCAACGCTTTATTCTGTCTCAATTACCAGAGTATCGTTTGAGTAAATTCCAGCAAGCTTTACCAGATATCTATTCTATAGAAATGATTAGTAATTACTTACTAGATTTAGTAGGAGTCCTCCAATTTTTACAATTATTTTCTTTATTCGGTGACTGAACAAAAATTAACTTTTATCTTGCTTCCCCATAGTTTTTTCAGCAAACTCTATTTATTATTCGACGAGCGCAGCTTGGAAGCCATCCTGCACGGCATCAAAACCTGGGTGGCACTTCCCGATGAATATGAAGAAACCGACCCCTGGTTTCGGCATCATCCGGCAACTGAACTGCCACTTGGTTCAAGACGGGACTGAAGAAATTAGCCCGTTCCTTCGCTGACCGTCATACAGTGCGATCGCACAAATTTGTTGGGGTAAGCGTGATTATGCTTTGTTGCGCCTGCTTTGGGGTAATGCTCTGAGACGAAACGAAATCAGTCAGTTGAGTATTCGCGACTTTGACCCAGCCAGTAAGACTTTGCGGATTTTCGGCAAGGGACGCGGTACGCAAGCTGAGACGATCGATTTGGGTTCTGCGACAGTGCAGGTGATCGGGTTTTCCAACTTTTCAAACAACTAACAGGCCTTACACCACTAACATTTAAGCCTCCTTCTTATATCTTCCTCAATTTCTCTTTAAATCTTCCTCAATTAGCGGAATCTTCCGTTTGATATTATTGCAGCTATTTACAGCGTCCCTATAGTCGATGTCACACACCATACATACTCCTAACTCCATAGATAGTATTGTAAGACTCGACAAACCCACAAATGAAACAGGATAACGACGAATTTCCGCGTTCAACTTGTTAAATTCGGGTCTATATTTCTCTACCTCATCGCTGCACACTTTCGTGTTACTACGGCTAATCTTCAACAAATTTTCGTTCAAGAGATTCATGTCTTTCAACACCTCCGTAGGATTGCGCGTAATACCAAGTAACTCATAAAGGTTATTTACATGAATAAAGTCGTTATCGCAAGAGTGGATAAAAAAAGTCACTAGGAGTGTAACTATTAGAGCTATTCTAACTTTCCTATTCATAAGGACAGATCCAGATACTTCAGAAACAATAGCCAAGACGTTTGCTCTGTATAGTCCAACTCCGTAGTGCAGCCCGCCTCTTTTCTGAGAACGTCATCAATATTTCTAAAGGTTTGCTCGAACATCTAACTTTGCTACGGGATCTTTACCATTTCTGTTTTACAGTATAAGCCGCTCGATCGCTCCGCTACAGCATTGCATAACTAGCAGTTTCTCCGTGAAGCTAATACTTCTCATTTTATAGAAGCGGTAGAACCTTAGCCCCGTAAAAACGCAACCGGTTGCGCTTCTGTCAGAGGATAATTACAACTTGTCCAGTGAGTCACTGGACAAGTTAAGCTTTATTCGATCGCGCTTTTTAATGCCAGCAACTGTAGAGAGCGGACTTTCAGCTAGCCGGTGAGCGGAGTGAAGGGCGATCGGGTAAACCGATTAAATCCCCGAACCGCGCCGGAGTAACCGTTGAAACTCTAGCTCGTTGGATCGAGTTTTACCGCCAGCAGAACAATAAAGCTAGGCGGGGATACTACACTTTTCCAGCCTAGGACTTGTAAGCGCTACAACTTCATCAGAAATTACCATTTCTATAAACGGATACACGGGCGAACGGCAATTTCTCAACCTGGGGCTTAAAGTCACTACAGCAGCTTCATCACGATACTTTGATTTTGCGATCACATGATATCCTCCTACTGAGTGCAACTGCCAAAGCCACATCAAAGCAATAAATTGTGACATATGTTAAGGTTGAATAAGACCGATATAAGGGGGATATCTAACGTATCTGACTGGTAATCATGAAAGGTATAGGTGTTATCCAGCATATCTAGTGTTAGACAAATAGCTATGCAGTTTAGGCGATTAGTGAGGGTATAACGGTAGCTTATCTGTTGATATTAATGATTAACTCTGACGTAAAATTAATAATATTTCTTGGTAAAAAATAATGGAAGAGTTTATTAGTTTAGGCAAATGGTGGCTTCCAAACAGTCCAGAAGTAGTAGTCCCAGGCAAACTGAGCTTTTCAGCAAATGGGGGAGTAAAATTAGAACTACTAGGTTCTTTCTATGATTCACCTTTTCAAGAAGTAAGTAAAGAAAAAGACTTGCTGCCAGCAGGTGAAAGCTTACTTCCAGA
The DNA here is from genome assembly GCF_015207285.1 of Tychonema sp. LEGE 07203. Classification (GTDB taxonomy): domain Bacteria; phylum Cyanobacteriota; class Cyanobacteriia; order Cyanobacteriales; family Microcoleaceae; genus Microcoleus. The sequence continues at coordinate 21,368 of NZ_JADEXD010000025.1, forward strand.
AAATTTAAAAGCAACAGAAGAAACTACTATCATTGATTTAATTAAGCCTGAAGAAACTATTATTCTTGGTCTGTTAGAGAACAATGAAGAAGTTACCTTGTATAAGTGTTATGGTTCACTATTGAATTTTGAGCTTATCGATAGACACGATCTTTTCTTTCAAGCTGCTTATCTTTTTCGTCAAATTCACTTTAAGAATGAGCAAGAAATTAAATTTACTTCTATTTCTGTACGATATTTTTACTTAGAAGAATGGATTGGAAAGTCTGGTATTCAAGGCATGTGGTCTGGAAAGGAAAATAAAATATGGCTCAGCTATCAGCCACCTTCCTCAATTCCTATGGGTGAATTTAAAGCACTAGATTTGTCTATTAGTTTTTCGCAAATATATCTTAATCCTTTTGATATATATTTTGGAAGAACTTATTATAAGGGTAGTGTTGAGCAAAAAACGTTTTTAACTTTACATAATCCAAAAAATGAACCACTAGACAAGTGCGTTGAGGTAATCCTTCATTTCCGTGACTTTTTAACTTTTGCTATATCAAAGCCTTCGTCAATCTCTGCTGTAACTGGAAATGTAAATGTTTCTTATGAGAGGCGAATTTTTAAGGATGACGGATCGCCTTCTATTGAAAAAGGAATTAAAGAGAAACAAGTTAATATACTCTTTTCTGTTTGGAACTCTGAAAATAGTTCGGAAATAAAAATATTTCCGTATGAGATGTTATTCCTTTATAGTGACATAGAAGGTGAATTAGGAGAAGTTTTTAAACAATGGCTTCATAAAAAGGAACTCTATGAATCTGTTTTTGAGCTTTTTATGGTCACAATGTACACTCCTAATCTGTACCTACATTATCGTTTTCTTAATATGATTCAAGCTTTGGAAGTTTATCACGGAAATAAATATAAAGAAAGTAAATATCAAGAAACTAAAATATACCAGGAAGGTATTTCTAAAAATCTTTTAGAAGTTATTGCAGAATTCCCACCCAAAAATCGTGAGAATCCACATGGTATTAGTGATGACTTTAGAGCGGCTTTAAAAGGACAAGTTAGTTCTAATTTAAATAGATTTACATTGCATACTAGGTTAACAGAAATTTTAGAAGATATCACACACTTATTACCTGATAATTTTGTAGGAGGAGCAGATAACATAAAAAATTTTATTAGCAAAGCTATTACCACTCGTAATGCACTAACTCACTATAGCAAAAAAGCTGCTAAACCAGAAGAATTAGTTCATCTTTTTCAGAGTTTAAAAGTAATTATTCAGTGTTGTTTGTTACGAGAGTTAGGTTTGACTGATGAATCTATAAAGAAGCTAATTAAGCGTAACATAAATTATTAGAAAGAATGGCGTTTACCTAATTAGTTTAGTGCGTTAGCATGACCGCATATCCCGAGCTAGAACTTGCACAACTATTGAAGCTGTGACACAGCAAAACTGGCACAGCTAAGTGGCACAAGAAAAATTCTCTCTCCTGAACCAGAGCTTAAAACTATTACAGCAAGCTCAGAATACGGAGCTAAACCCGAAAAACAATTTTTATTTTGGGATTTGAGGTCGAAAAAGGCAATCAGCTCAGGGTGCAGGGTAGGGGGGTGCAGGTTGCAGGGTGAGGTTAGGTATCTCAAAGTTGCCTTATCAATACCTAACACGCCATACCCGAAAGTTAGGTCAGAATAGGTTCATATCCTGAAGCAGGGCGTGGAACCGCTACAGCTACATCAGATAAGTCAATTTGCACGGCTTAGGAATCTTCATAGTGAGCTCAAGGTTATTTGTCCAGTCAATCGTCCAGTGAGCGACTGGACTAATCAGAGTACAATTTATCCAGTACCAAACTGGACAGACTGGACAAGTTAAGCTTTATTGGATCGCGCTCTTTGTCGATCAAGCCGTGTAAAAAGTGTATTTAGTCCGCACCCAGTCCCATATTGTCAGGAGCTGCGGGCGATCGGGCTAAAAGTCAAAGTAAGCGCAATTTTCTACCGACTACCGGGGATTAATCAGGGGCGATCGGCTATAAATTTTCATGAGTTTTCATGAGTTTTCATAATATATGCGATCGCCCATCAACTTTTAGCGGCTGTTACTGGGCAAATTGCACCTCGCCGACAACCACGTAAGAAATTTATGTTAGTGGCTCTATCCCTTCTAGCCGTAAGAAATATACTCCATTGGACGCAACGACGCAGGAAAATAAGGCTGAAAGTAGCGATCACCTCCCCACTTTCTCTCATCCCAAACTTTTAGGGTGTTAACGAAATCAGTCAGTTGAGTGCCCCTGACTTTGACATGGTGAGTAAGACTTTGCGGATATGGAGTAAAGGACGCGGCACGAGCGTCGGAAGTAGTGGACTTGGGTTCTGCGACAGTGCAGGCGATCGCCGATTGGTTGGAGGAAAGGGGAAGTTGCTCGCACGATAGTCCGCTTTTTATAGCACTTGACTCCGCCCACAGCGGACACAGACTTAGTGGCGACGGTATCTGCAAGATGATTGTCCGTCACAGCGAAAAGGCTGGTATCAAAAAACAGATGTCTCCTCACCGCATCCGACACTCAGCTATCACGGCGGCACTGGACGCAACAGATGGGGATGTGCGAAAGGTGCAGAAGTTAAGCAGGCACAGGAATTAAACACGCTCATGATATATGACGATAACCGGGGACGCGACCAACAAGATGTTACCGAAATGTTGGACTCCATGTTTTGATGGGCGATCGCGTCAGCGTCAGTAACAAGGGTGTAACAAACTGACCCCCTGCCGGATTTTAGACCACTCCGACACTAGCCTCGTTTCTCCGGGTTGTACTTTACGGTAGTTCAATTCTGGATGACGGGTGTAGAATACGGCATCTGCTACTTTGTCCAGCACAGGACTGGTTAAAAGGCTAGTTACTCCCTGTCTTCCCCCGCCCTCACCGTCATACTTGGAAAGCAGCCACTCATAATTCCTTGAGTTTAGATCGCAGACATCCCCGTAAACTAAGTTATCGTTGCTCACCACTTTTTTGATAGCAGCCCATTCATTTATGTACTGTGTTTCGTCAGAGCGGATTTTGCGACGGTTCAGTCCTGGGTGCAGTTGGTAGAAAATAAAGTCCGTCAAGCCATCGATCTCTTTTTCAGGGGCTCGGTTAGCTGCAACCTCCACCGAATCGGCCGGCACTCTAGCTGTGGGATATTTGACAGGTTGCGCGATCGCCGAACTGGTAAAAAGAGAGACTGTGATTAATCCGAATATCAAATAGTTCATAGCATACCTTTCCTTACTCATAACACCTATGTATAAACCGCCACTCTCGCAACCCCAACTGGATCGCACACCAATTTCCTCCGAACGCACCGTCTTCCGTAAAACATCCGCGATCGCCAAAAAAGCAGGGTGTCACAATTTGGCAAAACTCATGACCTGTGTAGCTATCTTACTGCCTGCAAACATCGCTGTTTCTGCTCCTACTTACTTGGGTAGCAAACCTAGTGCTGAGGCTGACAGTGCTAAATTTACTCAAAAGGTTAACATCATCTTGGCTCAAGAGAGCAGCCAGTTACCGCTGAGCATTCGGTATGGTGGCACAGAAGCTAGGGGAGGCTTTGTCCTCATGCAACTTACTGCACCCAATCGAGATACAACTCAACCGGCTTACGGTGGCAAGCTTCGTCTCTACGATGTTCATCTTGCCAAAATGTTTGAAACTTCCCATTTTTTGTGCCAGCAATCTAGAGGCGTTTCCGGTTATGAATGGGTTTATTCAGCAGGTAATGGAAGTATTCGCATGGGGAACTTTAGAATTCCCTGTAGTTTAGCTAGCGAAATGGCTTCAACCTACGGCTTAGGTAAGCCAGAGCGCACGAGCATTGCCAGAGATACCGAGGGAGGCCGTCCTGAATCAGATGTCTATTCTATTCCGATCTTAGACATCACCGGTTCTAGGGTTCAAAGATGGATAAATTTTATGCAAAATTTTAAACCGTGCAACATAAACACTCGATTTTGTTAGATGAGCTGGTTTGAGCGATCGGGGTACAGCCGAGATACCTGTCAGGCTTTGCTACTTCAAGTCATTTTGTCTTATATTTACAAAACTTTACCTCATGTCCTATTTTGCGCGTATCTCGGCTATACCCCGTGTCGGGGCAATCGCACTTAAAGACAATCGAACAGCCGTGCAGCCAATCGGACAATCGGATTAGTCGATCGCACTTTTGGAGAAGGGGTGAAATGAGCAGTTGAACACAAACTTACGCTAAGGAATTGATCAGCGTTTTTGAATATTGCGATCGCCTCTTATAAACCTCTACCAATTGATCTGTCTGAAATTTAAAAGCTTCAAATCCTTACACTGCCGTACAAAAAAGCTGTACCAGATAATCTATGCTCTAATTGGTACAGTTTAATTTTCAACTCTTTAAGTTTTTGATAGACAAAAATAGTAGTTCCCCGAATGCTTATCCAGTAAAAGTTTCAGCCTTAGCGTAAGTTTCTGTACGACTGCTCATTTACCCTCAATACTGTGTGGCGGTGCTTTAGTTCTGGCTTTAAGTTTTGCGCCCTCACCGATCAGGGAAGCTGCTACGGCTGCTGTTGAAGCTGTGGCATTAGGGCAAAATCCATTAGCAGCGATCGCGAACTCTGGCAAACTAGAACCAAAATGGTCAAGCAAGAAATCCCCTCAGTTCCTACAAAAAGTAGTCAGCATTGCCAACGAATTAAGAGCCAGCCCCAATCACTTAATGGCAATTATGCACTTTGAGACTAAGCTGAACCATCAAGCGGTAAACCCGCTAAGTAATGCTACGGGTTTAATTCAGTTCATGCCATTTACCGCGCGGCGACTGGGAACTTCGACATCGGCGCTACTTGCTATGACTGAGATTCAGCAGCTCGATTATGTTGCCAAATACTTGATGCCGTATAAGGACAAGCTGAATACTTTGGGTGACTTCTATGCTTCGGTTTTGTGACCTGTTGCGGTTGATAAGCCTGATAGTTATGTATTGTTCCGTTTTGGCAGCATTGAGTATCGACAAAACAATGGGTTTGATCGTAACCGCGACGGGGTAATTACAAAAGTTGAGATTACAGCACCTGTTTCTGAAAGGCTTTAGGTTCAACGAAATCGTAGGATCGCTACACAAACTTCATACAAGTTGTGAATAAAATGCCCACGGAGAAACCAACAAAAAACACAGTTATATTTGGGGTATAGTACAATACGGTTCAGTTAAGCTCGATCTTCCTGGCGCCCGCTTAAAAAAGGGGGGGCAAGAACTTACTCAACGTCCCCCAACAACCAGGGGAATTTAGGGGGAACTCGGAGGAATAAATATTTTTAACTGAACCGTATTGGGGTATAGTATTAGGATAAACACAATACCTATGCCTGAAAACAGCGAAGCACCATAAATAGCAGTTGCAAACGGACACAAACAATATGAAGAGTGAACTTAAACTACACAGCCCAGAATCGCATAAAGCTATAGCTCTTAGATTAAAAGAACTTATCAAAAATGCAGAGTGTTTAAAAATGGCTGTTGCTTTTTGGACGATAGATCAAGATTATTTCCCATCTGATTCTTTAATACAGCTATTAAAGAAAGAAGGCTCATTTGCGTGTATCGATATAGCACTTCCAACTGATGTTACTAAAGTGTGTGATTTTGCACGACACAATGCAGGTATGTACTTTTATTTACAGAGTGTAGACGAGGACAAAAATGAGCCTGCATATATGCAAGATCATTTATTACACTCTAAAATTTTAATATTTGATCTTCCTGAAGAGAAAGCCAGCATTTTTATAGGTAGTCATAATTGGACTAATAGAGCATTATCTGGGATTAATATAGAAACATCAATAGAAATTGAGGTTGACAGAAAAAACGAGGTATATTGTCAGGTAAATTATTTACTCGAAACAATAAAAAATGAATGCCATAAAGTTAATCCAGATTTAAAAGATATATATAAAAATATCCAAAGAAAAGAAAATACTTGTCTATATCTTCATTCTAGTTTAAATGATGATATCCAAAATAATATAGATATCTATTTTCATATTCTGGATTTTGAGTCAACCCGAAAAAACGATTTCCCAATCGACAGGCAAATAATTTTATTTTTACCTAAAAAACTTGAAGAAAAAAAGGGATACTTATTGGAAGGTAAGGTTATCAAAGCAGGATTACTTCCTAAACTATCGCCAGGGTCAAACTGGCCAAACCTTGAAGAAGGATATTGGTGTTTAGTAGACTACCCAACTTCTAGCTATACTGAATTTAAGGATATTAAAAGTTTGAAAGCTAAGGATAAATTAAACGCTGGTTTTTACGCAACAATCAAGATTAATAAGCAAACAAATATACAAAGAATAGAAGACATTGATATTGGATTTCATAAACATTATAAGCACGCAATAATTATCCCTGAAAACTCAACTTTTTTTAACAAAAACAAAGTAGATAATGATTTTAAAAAAGATCCTGAGTTTTTAAAAAAAATCAGGGATAATACAGAAAGTATTATAATTAAGTCCCCACAAATTGATAGTGAGAAAGCTGATGATTATATAAGCAAAACCCAACCAGGGAAAATCTCAAAGGTTGTAAAAAAGAAGAAAGATAATATCGGGTAAAGGCAGGATAAGGAATTGAAAACAGGAACAACCAACATGAGCCAAGGAAGTGATCGCCCGCCGCCATTACCAGAGACAATCAGTGCCCTTTGCAAGTGGCACGGCATCACCGCCACGTTGGAAGTGATCGCCGATTACTGCAAGTCACAGGCAAATTTAGCAGAGGTAAACGGGAAGGAAGTAAAGGATAGTGAGCACGGGCGAGACTTATCAGAAGCGGTGCGGGTTGTGATAGAGGGTTGGGAGGAATAAATTGGTCAGTAATTAGCTACTCTGTTGGCGGCGGTATGTTTTGGATCTTGCCGAAGAACAGAGCGATCGCTGGTGTCTGGAAGATGATCATTAAACTCGTTGTAACTATCAAATCATTACCCTGTAAAGCTTCTAGGGATTTTGGGTAAGAACTCGTTGTCACTGATTTAAGGGCGAAATCGCCCCTACCAAAAGCGCGATCTATCGCGTTTTTGGTGGTTACGATCCACCGTAGGCGATCGCGCTACACCTCAACATCCTTGAGCGCATCCTCCAGCAGCATCCGCACAATATCCACTTTCTTGCGCCCTGTCCTGGCTACCAGCATCGACAGTTTACGGTGCAGAGTTTCAGACATATCGACAGTAAACCTGACCGTCGCTTCTTTATCGGGTGCTTGCAGTTTGCTCATCAGGCTAGGCTCCTTTGATTGAATGGGTACGGGGTCGGGTGCTGATACTGGTGGCTGCGGTGGTGTTGCGGGGGGTAATGCAACTTCCACTGGTGGTGGTGTGGGTGGTATTTTCGCTCAGAGTGATGCTGTGAGTGTTGTTGCTAACGATACAACGTCGAGCGGTGCTTGCACACCTGTTTTTATGTGTGTTAGCTTATTACTTAGAAGGGAATATGTGTCAACGATTACCGTCCGCCGTCGTTGTTCGAGGATGAGGAGCGGTTGAGTGCTTCCGATTCGGGGTCGGTGGTTGTTCCGGTTAAGCCATCCACTCCAGCAAAAGGGAAAGCTTCAACAAAATGTACTTCTGAGGGTTTTCCAGTTAAAAGTTTTCGGACGTTAATAACAAATTTATCGACAATCGCTAAAAACCGAGTCTAGCCTAAATTGCGTCTGGTTTCAGTTAGTTTCGACCAACTGACGATGCCGGCTCCTTTGCAACGCAGAGAACTTTGGATTTACTGAAGGTTTCCTAATATTGTAGTCATCTATTGGGCGAGGGCGTTAGTCGTATTGCCCGACTGATGGGGTTTTTGCTTGGATGCGATCGACCAATTGAGGAAAGTTCCGCACTAAAAGTTGAGACTATTTCCACTTTGTGACCGCTTTCGGGAAAGCAACCCTTACGGATCACACCAGGAAGCACGCGCAATCTCGCTTTCTATTTAGCTATCCAACGAAACTATACTTAAATGTGGCATCAGTCGAATAATCTCACATTCCATCTGCCCTGCTTGACAACAGGGGTGAAAACCCAAAGTTAATTTCTGGCTTCTCTGACTGGGGTGAAACTTCCTAATTAGTGCATTGTCTTATTTAGAGGCATCCAGCACATCATGACTTTTCCATTCAAAGCACGTTTGAAGAGCCAGAAGAATTCACCAAAATTGGTGATGCCGTTAATTAACCAACATTGGTTGGTGCGGATCGTCCTGCGCTCTATTTCCTACTTCCGCCAAGATTTATGGCCCATCGTCACGCTCTTGCTTTTAATCGGAGCATCGGTGCTTTTCAACCTTCTCAACGCCTGGCCGATAGCAATTCTAGTCGATACGGTTTTGTCACCAACTCCGAAATCTAACTGGATTCATACGCTGTTTCTTGCCCCGTTCGGTGAAGGCACGCTGAACCGAATTTTCGGAATGGCGTTCGTTGCGATGATTATTAGAATCCTGAGCGATACTGTTTTCATGCTCCGCAGGATGTTGAACTACCGCATCCAGTACAACGGAACCTTGCGCGTTCGTACCGAACTCTACGACAAACTACAAGCGCTGAGTCTCGGCTGGCACGGCTCCCGGTCGCAGGGTGACGCAATCTATCGGTTGAGCTACGACAGTCTCGGCCCCTGGGGGGTGATCGATACGCTCATCGGCTCTACGGCCGCATCGGTGACGCTGACGGCGATGATCTGGATCATGTTGTCGCGCCACGTCCTTCTCACCGTGTTTGCACTTTCGTTCACGCCGCTTCTAATACTGGCGAATTGGTACTTCGAGGGAAGGATTAGGAGTAGAGCCCTGGAGTCGAAGCAGACCGATGCGGTGATGACCTCAACCATGCAGCAAGCTATAGAGTTGATCGGGCTAATCCAATCCTTCGGTCGAGAAGCAACGGAGTCGCGGCGCTTCGGGCTGGCGGTCGAACGCAGCGTCAAGGCCTCCATGCGGCTCAATTGGCAAGAAAACCTCTATCCGCTAGCGGTTCAGGTAGTCTTTGCCCTGGGTAGCGGGGTAATCTTAGGCTACGGCGGATACCTAGTTTATCGCGACCAGTTCTTGCGTCCGGTGCCAAACGGCGTGACCATCGGCGATCTGCTCGTATTCATGGCGTACCTGGGACAGTTCTGGGACCCGATAGGTTGGGTTTTGGGGTTCACTACTAAGATCCAGACGTTTGTAGCTTCATGCGATCGCGTCTTTGCGGTCATTGATGAGCCGCCCGCCATAAAAGATGAGCCTGATGCGCGATCGCTTCCCGTCTATCCCCGCACACTAGCATTTGCCGATGTGAGCTTCGAGTACAACGCTGGGCAACCCGTTTTACGGAACATCAGCGCTAGTATCGAGCCTGGTCAGATGGTGGCGTTTTTAGGCCCTAGCGGGACGGGAAAGAGCACGCTGCTCAATCTTTTGCCGCGCTTCTACGACCCGACATCGGGCAGCGTCCTTCTCGACGGCTTCGACCTCCGCACCCTTAAGATTGCTGATGTCCGCAAACATATAGCGCTCGTCTCGCAAGGCAGCCCACTTTTCCCCGGAACGATTGCAGAGAATATCGCCTACGGTCGCCCGGATGCTCTACTCTCCGATATCCGGGATGCCGCGGTTGAATCCGGGGCAGCCGAGTTCATCGAAAGCTTGCCGGAGCAGTATGATACTTTAATCGCTGAGGGCGGTCAAAACCTATCGGGCGGACAGCGACAGCGCTTAGCTATCGCGCGGGCGCTCGTCACTAAGGCTCCCATACTCATCCTCGACGAACCCACGAATGCGCTGGACTTGAAGCACGAGCAGTGGGTAATAGAGACTCTGCAACGTCTGCGCCGCAAAAGAACCATCATCTTGGTCACGCACCGACTCACAACTGCCGCAGGCTGCGATCTGATTTTTGTGATGCAGTCGGGCGAGATTGTTGAATCTGGCACTCACGCCGAACTCCTTACTCAGCAGGGGTTCTATTACCGAATGTTGGGCTACGACCAAGTAAAATCAATAGGACTTACACAGAAACCGTGCATAGAGTAGGGAGAGCGAACTTATTCTTATTTCTTTGCTTCAATCAGCAGGCGTTGACTGCTTGACTAGAAATAGGCGCGCATTAACCCAGAGGTACAGAACGCTGCGAACGAAACAAATACCAAGGACAGCAGGGCAAATAGTCGTAGGGCACGGTACTTCCTGAAGATTTAGGAAAACGATGCGATCGATCTGGTTACAATCCTGGGCGTAGAGAATATAGATGGCTTTTTCTAGACTTCAATCATCTAAACATTCAATCATCTAGACATTCAGATGTTTAAACTTTAAAGTTTAGGTGATGAACTCAGCAGGCTTACCTACGATCGTAACAATCGCCTCATTCAAGGGCGGAGTCGAAAAGACTACCACAGCGCTGCATTTGGCGGTTTACTGGCAAAGCAAAGCGCCCGCTTTGTTGGTAGATGGCGACCTCAACCGCAGTGCATTGGATTGGGCAGCGCGGCGTTCCTTGCCGTTCAAAGTAGTAGATATGACGGATGACAACCCCGTTAAAACCCATACTAAAAATTGATTGTGCTATAGTAGCACACACAGGCATACCTTAGAAAAAATAGCGCCGCTTACAGTATGCCTTTAAAGCACAGTAACGGCATACTCCGGTCAGCATCTTTTCCATCCCGAACCAGAGCCAATGGCAACCAAGAACATCAGAATTGTGGGCTATTTGCCACCCGACTACCACCAAAAGTTGCGCGACTACATGGTAGAGCAATCTCTAACGGAAAGTGCCGCGCTCGCCAAAATCATCAAGCAATTCTTTGAAACAGTCCCAGCGCTCTCGGCCGAAACGGTAGCTTCCGAAACCAGGGAAATTTTCGCCCAACTGCGATCGGAAATTGCCGATTTACATGGGCGAGTCGCAGCTTTGGAAACAGCAGAAATTCAACGCCAATTCAATAAAACTTCTCCCAAAAACTTTGGAGCAGAACAGCCCCAAATAACACTGCGCCCCCTGAAAGCTGCTGACCTAGCAAAACGGTTGGGAGTAAGTGCCGAAACTATTGAAAGTGCTGCTGCTAAAGGCAGCAGTTCCTTTGTTGAATGGAGCAAACGGCGAGATCCTGGTTCAAGAGCATGGCACAAAAAGGGTAACTTTTACCATCCGAATCCAGATTGAGGTAGAACGATGTAGCTGCTTTGATTTGTGGGAAGATCCACCGCCTCTCATCGCCTACAACCGAGCGCTACGTTGTTATCGTTAATTAGCCGAGCCAACCCGTCCTATAACTCGCTCAATACGGCATCATTTTAAACGTTCAACCATTCAAATGTCTAGACATTTAGATGATTAAGGGTTAAAGTTGAGTTAATCAACGTATCAATAAACCTATGATCGTGACAATCGCCTCATTCAAGGGCGGAGTCGGGAAGACAACCACAGCACTGCATTTAGCGGCTTACCTGCAAACCAAAGCGCCTACACTTTTGGTAGATGGCGACCTTAACCGCAGTGCTTTGGATTGGGGTGCGCGGGGTTCCCTCCCGTTCAAAGTGGTGGATGAAAAGCAAGGAGTTCGCTTTGCCAGAGATTATGAGCACATCGTGATAGACACGCCTGCCCGACCAGACCCCGATGAACTCAAAACTGTAGCTGAAGGTTGTGACTTGCTGATTTTGCCGAGTTCTCCCGATGCGATGGCCCTGAGCGCGATGGTGCAAATGGTGGAAGCTCTGCATTCCCTAAAATCGAATTACCGCATTTTGCTCACCCTCATCCCACCTGCTCCTAGCAAAGTCGGGATTGAGTCTCGGAGAACGATCGAGAAAGCTGAGTTGCCGATATTCAAAGCTGAGGTCAGGCGGCTAGCAGTATTTCAAAAAGCTTCCCTCGCCGGGGTTCCTGTAAACGCTATCAAAGACCCTTACGCCAAAGCTGCTTGGGGTTGTTATGCCGCTGTCGGCAAGGAGATATTGCCATGAGCCGCTTTGATGATTTGTTAAAGGCGAAAAAACTCAAACCCGGCGAACCTGATCTCGAACCTGCACCAACGCCGGCGTTACCCAAAAGCAAAGACCCAAACTTTGTTAGGGCTACTGTTTATCTGCCCAAACAAATGCACCGCGACCTCAAATCTGCTGCCGCACAGTCAGGTGAAGAAATCAGCGAGCTGGTTGAAAAGTCCGTCGCTCAATACCTCCAGCAGTTCAAACCCAATGACAATTAAACATTTAGATGTTTGAATGTTTAATTATTTGAGTCCTCCTCTAAAAACAAGAAACTGTCTCGCCCTGCGATTCCCGATTCCTTTTTGAGTCGCCCGCACGAACGGTCTACCGGTTTTGGATTACGGTGTTCGATCGCCGCAACTATCTCTGTTTTCAGTCGAGCGATCGAAAAGTTCGACTCCAATGGGAAAAGTTAAAGAGACATTTGAATGTTTCGACATTTGAATGTTTGAACATCTAGATAGCTAAACGTACAGAATCCCGTCTTGTTAGGCGGTTGCTGCATTCATTCGATTTAGTGTCCGGCTGCTGGCCAGCGACTGACAGTGAGAAAATTTTGGCAGCGGGGGGAATGGTTAGCGGCTGCAATCTAATTAATTGGTAATTGGTAATTGGTAATAAGCTGTACCTCATGCCGCTGTAAGCTTGCAGAGTAGAGAAGACGAGCAAGTGCAGGAGTAGCGGCAATGAGGCAAGGTTATCGGGGGTGGGCGATCGCTCTGATTTTGTTAGGGATTATTAGCGGCTGCAACTTGACTGAGCCATCGCCACCGTCTCGGTTTCCTGAAATTGGTCGTGAGAAACCAAGGGTTCAACGTCCAACGCCCAAACCAAGCACCAGAGAACCAATCAGCTCAGCCACCAATAACCGCAACTTACTCTTGGGTAATCCCAGCAATGCCGTTCCCAGTGTTGCCAGCAACATCGACAACTACTTGATGGTGAAACCGCAGTACGTGCTTTCGTACAACAGTAAGACTAAGACCGCCAACTGGGTTTCATGGCAGCTCAATAAATCTTGGATTGGAGCAGCCGATCGCCAAGACAATTTCCGCCCTGATGATTCCCTCCCGGATGCGTGGTACAAAGTCCGCCCCAACGATTACACGGGAAGCGGCTATGACCGAGGGCACATTGCACCAAGTGCCGATCGCACCCGCACCGAAACGGACAATAGCAGCACATTCCTGATGACCAACATGATGCCCCAAGTACCAGAACTCAATCGAGGTTTGTGGAGTGATCTGGAAGATTACTGCCGAGATTTGGTGCAGCAGGGCAAGGAACTTTACATCATTGCGGGGCCCGTGGGAAGGAAAGACAGCATCGGCAAAAAGGAAAAAATTGCAGTGCCGGCAAAGAATTGGAAAGTTATCGTGGTGCTGCCGCGACAAGGATTAGGGATGCAGGGAATTACAGCCGACACCAGAACGATCGCCGTGATAATGCCCAACGATGCCAGCGTCAAGGGCAGGGGATGGAAAAGTTTTCGAGTTTCCGTGGCCAGAATTGAACAGGAAACAGGGCTGAACTTCTTATCTAATGTGTCACCCCAGACTCAGCAAGTCATTGAAAGCAAAGTGGACAGTCAATAAGGATTGCTCGATAAGCGAATGCTTATTGAATTTTTTAGCCGTCAAAGTGTCTCAGCTAAACACTCCCCAATTACGTTGTAGAAACCAGGGTGCTTCCTTTAAATCCCAGGTAATAAATTCGATGGGGTCGAAAGACTCTTCGGTAGATTGCATCTGGACAATCTGCTCTGGAGGTAAGCTGAGCACATGGTTCTGCGTGTCGCTTTCATAATCCCAAAAATGGTAGCGGTCTAATTTGTTTTTAGCGCGACGGCTTGGTCCAAAGTCCATCGGGGCGCACATTCTAATTAACTGTCCTCTATCCTGTTTGCTGAAAAATGTAAGTTTTAGCTTTTTCTTAGAGTGAATTGCTGTAACAAATGTTTGATGATCTGAGTGCATGATTGGTTGGTTACTTATTTTTTAAGGACAGAGCGTGCTTTTCAAGTATCTGTATGTTTTTTCCAAAGGACTAAAAAATAAAAAAATCTTTTTTTCCTTTTCCAATTTTCACTTTTTAGTCATATCTCTACACCTTATACCTTATAAGTAGTAGGACACAATTAATTACACAAAACTCTAGGTTACAAGCCTTGTCTAGTAAAGAATCAGCAAAGAATCAGTGTGTAATTAATTCTGTCTAATTACTTATGTACAATCAGTAAAAGTGTCTCTGATGGTCGAAACATACACCTACTGCTCTTAAGAAAACTTACAAGGACAAGGTTCCAGAATATGAATTGCAGAAGTTAAAAACCCGATTCACGTAGCTGTTGAGTATCTCTTCGATAGGACACAATACCTGAAAATACAGTCTGCGATAACTTTCGATAGAGCACAGTTCTTCTAAGTAGCGGCTGTCCAGTGAAACTCAAGGTCTTTACCTGCATACTAACTGAAAAGTAAGGAAAACAGCCTAAGTCTCCACCAGTTTCGTTGACAGCCCCACCAATTCGCCACCGTCCGTCACCCCGACGATGTACACATCGATGTCGATGCTACCCACTCGGTAAACCTGCAACTGGGATAAATTCTGCTTTAGGATGCTCACCAAGTTATGGAACCGCTGCACTGTTTCCCGTTCATCCTGGTCGTGCCAATCCTCTTCAACGGTGGCGATCGCAAAGAAGTCGTCAACCGTCCGCAGTTCTACGGGAGCATCGGGTGGGTGTCCGGTGAGTTGCAAGAGTTTCGGCGGGGTGAGTTCTCCCTGTGCCGGCCACTGAATGACCTCAAAGGGAGCGTCGGATTCGCTGAGGAAGAGCAAGCCTTTGGAAGCTTGTTGGAGTTGGTCGGCGATCGAGTCGGTCATAGGGGCGGTGGTTCCTCAGATTTACTGTGATTGTACAGTTGGTGTTGGCTGAAACTAAGGACTTTTTGGCACATTAGGATCTTCGCGGCAGGTTGAAAGCGGTAATGATTCACCACCCCGAATTTCGCTAATTTTCAATCGAGCGCTATCTGTCACAACATCCATACAACCTACCACCCATCCCCCAAGCAAAACTCCCATTCTTTCAGGAGATTGCAGACAAGCGTTATCAGTAAATCAAAAGCGTTTTAGGACAGCAAAACTTTTCTCTTAACTAGCTGTCCCCACTCCTCAAATAAACTGCTAGACCACACTAATTGTTTGACCGTTGGTTAGACGGCTGAAGTCATACTTTGTGCTACCAGCTATGAGTTCTTCCAACGCAGAGGTATTCATAATAATGCTACCCTTGGTGAAGTTTACCGCTGTTCCCGATATTCCAACGGTATAGCTTCCTGACGTTAATTCCAGCGTATCTTTACCGTTTCCGCCATTGAAATTACCGCTACCAAAACCCTTAAGATAGTCTTTACCATTTCCTAAAAACACGCTACCCATGCCCTTAAAGCCTCCATCGGCTATGATGGAGTCTGCGCCATTACCAGTATTAATGATACCGTCGTTGTAGATGCCGCTGCCACCAATGCCAGTGATTATGTCGTTACCATCACCAGTATCAATGGTACTGTCCGAAAAATAGTTGTTGATGCCGTAGCCACTTCCGGTAGTGTTAGTGCCAGTGATTGTGTCGTTACCATCACCAGTATCGAGGGTGGAAAAGTTGCTGATGCCGTCGCCATAATCGGTAGCAACGCCAGTGATTATATCATTGCCCTTTCCAGTGTCGATGATGCCGCCGTAGTGGATACTTATACCATACCCGTTGCCAGTACCCGCGATTGTGTCGTTACCATCACCAGTCTTTATGGTGCCGTAGTAGGTTTCGATTCCCCGGCCTGTCCGTGCCTGACTAATACCAGTGATTAGGTCATTACCATCACCGGTATCAATAGTGCTTCCTGTCTCGGCGTAAATGCCATAACCAAAATCATAATCAAAATCGTTGAAGTTGTCTTCTCCTTGGTTGCGGATGCCCCTGATTATGTCGTTACCATCACCGGTATTGAGCGTGCCGCTGTTGTAGATGCCGCTGATACTGTTCCCAGTACCGCTGATACTGTTCCCAGTGCCACTGATTGTGTCATTACCATCAGCAGTATTGAGCGTACCGCTGTTGGAAACGCCGCTGAGCTTGTTCTCAAGGCTGCTGATACTGTTCCCAGTGTCACCAGTGATTTTGTCGTTGCCAGCAAGAGTATTAGCGATGCCAGTATTGAGTATTTGCTCCACCCCTGACGCTGGGATAACATCAGCCCGGTCAGTAAACGTTAGACTTGAAAGTTCGATCGCCATTGGAAGACCTCGGTATTAAGAAACAAATGAAAGAAGGTTAGATGTTACTGCTTATATTTGTATCCCAAGCCAAAATATTCTATTCTGTAGCGTTTTATTTCTTAACATGGTCAAAGCTATTTTGATGAGACAGCTTGCTCCTAAAGGTTGTATTACCTAAAAGATTTCAATAATTGACGGCTATTATTCTGACAGTAAACGGTTTCAACATTAGAACCCAAAATGACATATTCAGCTAGAAACAAGAGTCTTGGCTCTGGAATAATGGTTTATTGCGCTTCGGTTTAACAGAATTTGAACAAATTGCCAGCCGCCCAAACAGAACATCGAACCTGCTATGGATGCGGCAAATACATCATCATTATCTAGGGTTGGCTGAATAACTAATTACTTTGCCAAGACCAAGAGCGTATGTAAGATTTTATTAATCTTTGCCTACTACCTGTTGTGAGATAGTAAAATGGAGCAAAGACCTCGCTCCATAAGAATTTTCAGGAACTTATGAATTAGAAGTAAAAACTAAAGATAGATAGCTGAAAAATATTAGAATGCTTTTTGGCGTTGCTGAATTGAGGTATAATTGGTACGCTCGCAGGGATGTATTCGTTACTCCATTTGCCTAGATCGAACGCGATTGAAAGGATTCCCTGGATAGGGAACCGGAACGTCCCAAAACTTAAGATAATGAATTAATAAGCGAAGGGAATTTTTGAGCATCTCTCTCGACTTAGAATACCAAAGTGTCTTGCGATGAAGTCGGGCTTGCGTAATGTCGTAGTCGCGTATTTTCGCCCTCTACTCTGATGTAAGTTTTACAGATAATTTGGTCTCCATCTGGGATAAACATGGGGTAAACAGGCCATCCATCTGTGATATAAAAGTAACATTTCCAATTGCCAACTAATTCCCATAGTGGCCGAAAAGTTATAGCATTATGACCTCCCAATACCCATCCTAAAATCCCTGGCTGAAAGTGATTTACGGCTGTCCATAGCCAAAGCTTATTTTTTTTGACCAACAAATGTTTCTAGTTCATCAAGTTCTCCCACCAGGGGAATTGTGTCTGGTTCGTAAGCATCAGGGAGCAATTCTCCTACAAGCTATACCCAATTTATAATGCTGGTGTGGTGTATCTCATGCAAATCCTCTCAATTGCTCGAAAACCCATACCATTGACATACATTTTGAGACATTCACGTTTAACTTCTTCCGAGTAACCTTTATGAGGTTGATAACAATCTATAAATTGTCTGCTACCACCGACACAAATATAATTCTGTTTACCTTTTTTATGACCATTTTTATTAACATGAGTTGACAGACATTCAGGACATTGCATAAGCTGTGCGTTTTTTGAAGTGTTATTTTTGGTCGCTCGCACTATAAATTTATCATACCCTAATTCAGCAACGCCCGTTTATCCTCCCTAATATCAAATCCGCCCTTCATCGTCCTGTATTCATCTAGCGTTGCTGATTTTAGGGATGACAAGAATTTGGCCTGATGTCCAATCCGTGGGAGGGACGCGAAATTTCGCGTCTCTCTGTGGACTCGCCTCTACAAATTAGATGCGCTATTTTAGGGGAATCGCGATCGCAAATTCTGTCCCCTGGCCTTTTTCCGACAAACACTCCAAAGTCCCGCCATGTTTTTCTACCACAATAGAATGCGAAATCGACAACCCTAAACCCGTTCCTTTGCCCACAACTTTTGTCGTAAAGAAAGGTTCAAATAAACGCTGTCGCACTGACGCTGGAATGCCAGGGCCATTATCTTTAATCCGAATCACCACCCAGTTTTTCTGGAAATCCACCTCAGTGCGAATAACAATTGTATTGGGATTGGCTTTAATTTCATTAAAAGACCATCCTGCATTATACTCTTCTAACGCATCAATGGCATTAGCAATAATATTCATAAACACCTGATTGAGTTGTCCGGGATAGCAGTTGACAATGGGCAAATCCCCGTATTCTTTGATAATTTTAATGTCCGGGCGTTTTTCGTTAGCTTTGAGCCGGTGTTTCAAAATCATCAACGTGCTATCGATCCCTTCATGCAGGTTGAAAGCGACTTTATGAGTCGAATCCGATCGCGAGAATGTTCTCATCGACACGCTAATCTGGCGGATGCGATCGGTTCCCTCTTTCATCGCTGCCAGAATTTGCGAGAAATCGTCAATCAGATACTCTAACTGAATGTCTTCTGCATGGCGGGAAATTTCCTCGCCCGGTTCGGGAAATTGCTGCTGATAAAGGTGCAAGTGTTCGAGCAGGCTTTGAAGATATTCTCTGGCGTAAACTACATTACCCGAGATAAAGCCAATAGGATTATTAATTTCGTGAGCCACCCCAGCAGCTAGTTGACCGAGACTCGACATTTTTTCGCTCTGAACGACTTGGAGTTGTGCTTCTTGAAGTTTTTGGATAAATTCCTGTAAAGCGTTGTTAGAGACTTGCAAATCCTGGTAAAGAGTGGCATTTTCGAGGGAGATGGCGGCTTGAGAGGTGACAATATTTAAGACTTCTAGGCGATCGCGCGTAAAAGCTCCCGTTGTCAGATTATTTTCCAAGTAAAGAATCCCGACGAGTTTGCCTTGATTGACGAGGGGAGTACACAATAAACTTTTAATTTGGGATTGGATAATATAAGGATCGGCCCCAAAGTTTTTGTCATCCGTAGCATCCTCAAGTAACAGAGTTGATTGAGTGCGCCAAACATAGTTTATAGGACCCTGTGGAATTTCCTGACTGTCGCCGAAGGGAAGCGAGCGCAGCACCGTTTTTTGGGAAGTGTTGCTGAGGGCGATCGCGGCGAGTTCCAAATTCTCAGCCTTGAGTAAAATAATCGCGGCTTTTTCCGCCCCAGAATTCTCCAGCACTAACTGCATCAAGGTTGAGAGCAACTGCTCAATTTCGAGAACCCCAGAGACAGCTTGAGAAGCTTTAATCACCGACGACATATCTAGAATGGCGGAAACACTTGTACTCGTGTGAGTCACCGTTCCATTTGTAATCTGAGCAATCGTCGCGGCTCTGCTGGAATTGAGGCTGATATTTTCGCGAGATAGGATGGGAACCAGTAATTGAGGATAGCGTTTTTCCAAGTCTTCAACTTTAGCTTTCGCACCCCAGCGAGCATAAGCGTAGTAAGCTTCTATCATATAGACAGCAGCGATTTTATCTTTGCCCCAGTCCAGATAAAGTTTAGCGGCGAGTTCGTTTGCCAGGGCTTCTTCTTGGATGTATTCGTATTTTTTGGCGAGGGCGATCGCGCGATCGTAAGCATCCATTGCTTCCCCATAAGACCCTTGAACCCGACTCAATTCTGCCTGCACTAGCTCAAATTTATGCAAATAATTCATCGGGGCATAATTCGCCCAGTTTTTCATTTTTTCCTGATTCGCGGTGACGCGATCGAGCAAAAGCGTTCGATCGCTCGCTGGGATCTCAGAAAACACCGCCAGCCGAGCTAAAGAATCGTAAAAATAGAAGAGAGGCACAAATATCGTCCCCGTTACGCCGCCTAAATAACTTTCTGCCTTGGCTGCATTTTCCACAGCTTGGCGCGACTCGCCAAACAGAGAGCAGAGAATCATCTTATTAAAATATAAATAGCACAATGCCGTGACATCATTTTCTTTTTGATGAAGGAGCAGTCCAGTTTCCTCATCATAAATTTCACCCATTAAACGCCAACGCTCGTGAGATTGCCCCATTAAACTCGAAACAGCTTGCCAGAAAATACGATGATAATTAAGAGCGGTTTTTTGCTTAATTTTAGCAATAAAATCACTAAAAATTGCCATTTCCTGTTCGAGCTCGCCCAAATTTTTACCAGTGAAATACAAATGGTGGCAGAGTTTGTGAGCGGCTAAGCCCGCAAATTCTAAATCTCCCGTTTCTAGTCCGCTATAGTAGGCCGATCGCAAAGGATTTAAGGTTTCTCTAAAATGCTGTTTCCAATGGATGATATTGCCATTTACCGCAAACAAGGTCTTCGCTTTAAATTTTTTGGCATCGCTTCTACCCGCCACACTTAAAGCAAGTTGACCGAATTGAAAACCGGCATCAATATCTCCAACGATCGCACACATAATTAGCCCGTAACAGGCATACGCAAAGGAAGACTCAGCCACATTGCCATATTGAATCGATAAATTAACCTGTTTAAATACAATCAGCGGCATCAATTCCGGCACCGCTTGATAGGCAGCCGAAATCACACTGGCTAAAATAGACATGGCTGCTTTATTGTCAGCATCCGTCATGTCCGGCAAATCTTTTAAATCCTCAATGCGTTTCCCGGTCAAATTTGACAGGGTTTCTCCCAGTCCCAAATGAATGTCTGACGGGTTCGGCGATTCTGGAAAGCCTACGCTCAATAACTTTAGAACTTGCAGCGCTATTTTGATCGCTTCTTTGAGCTGGTTCTGGGTTGTACAAGCTTGGATTTTAACCTCATAAACCTTCACCTTATCTAGCAGTTTGATCGCTTGTTGCAACACCTCATCTGCTAAGCGTTCCATCTCATCAAAGTTCCCGCCTAGATAGTTTGCCTCTACCGCTGCCACAGATAGCGCTAATGTTAGCTCGTATTGCGTTTGCCAGCTAGAATCTGCAAGAAGTTCCAGCCCAATATTCAAATACCCAATTGCAGCGGCATAGGCAGTAGAATCTCTGGCTTTCTCTGCAGCGATTAGATTTAACTGAGCGAGTTCATCCCGCTCGGTGCGATCGCGAATTAAGCTCACTCCCACATTCAATTGATTGACAATTTCAAAAATATTATCTTCCCGTTGTTCAGCCGGCGTATTGCTTAATAGCAATTTGCCAATTTTTAGGTGAGTTGACTGTTTCTGATCGGAGGGAATCAGAAAATAAGCGGCTTGCTGAACGCGATCGTGGAGAAATTTATACTTTGGTAATGGGGTATTAGGGATTGGGGATTGGGAATTATTCTCTTTCCCCAGTCCCCAATCCCCAGTCGCCAGTTCCTCTTGATTGGTAAAAAATTTGTAAACTTCGCTAATTGGCAGCACTAACCCTTCCTGCAACGCCCTCCACAGCTCAACCGCTGTTTCCGAGAGGGATTTCTCGCACACCAGTGCTAGGGTCGCTAAATCAAATTGACTGCCGACACAAGCGGCTAGTTTCAAGACTTCCCGCGTATTAACCGGCAGCTTTTGCAATTGAAGTGCCATAAACTCAACTACATCATCCGTTACAGCCAGCGCTTTTACCTCGGCGATATTGCACTGCCAATACCCGCGATCGAAGTCAAATGAAATTAGGCCATCTTCGTGCAGAGATTTGAGGAATTGATTGGTAAAGAAGGGGTTGCCTTTGGTTTTTTGAAGCACCAGTTCCGTCAGAGGGACTGCTACTTCAAGGGGACAACTCAACGTGTCGGCAATCAAGCGATTTAGGGAGGGTAGAGCGAGAGGAGCGAGGGTAATTTGATTGATTGTCGCATTAGTTTTGCGAATTTCCTCTAAGCTCAGCATCAGGGGATGAGCGGGGCTAACTTCGTTATCGCGATAGGCTCCAATAAGTAACAGATACTTACTATCTGTATCGCTCATCAGTAATTGGATTAAATTCAACGAAGCAGAATCGGCCCATTGCAAGTCATCGAGGAAGATAACTAAGGGATGTTCGGCTTGAGTAAAGACTCGAATAAACTTGCCCAGGAGTAGATTGAAGCGATTTTGAGCCGCCGTTGAGGAAAGTTCTGTGACGGAAAGCTGCTTGCCAATAATTAATTCGACTTCTGGGATGACATCGACGATGACCCGCCCATTTTCACCGACCGCTTCTAGAATTTTGGCTTGCCATTGAGTCACTTGTACGGCACTTTCATTTAGCAATTGTCGCATCAAATCTCGGAATGCTTGCACAAATGCCGAGAAGGGAATATTGCGCTTAAATTGGTCAAATTTTCCCGTTAGAAAATAGCCCCTCTGCCGCACAATGGGTTTGTGGACTTCCTGAACTACGGCAGTTTTACCAATCCCCGAAAAGCCAGCCACTAGCATCATTTCAGTGCTTCCTTGGCGGGGGGAGTTTTCTTGTGAGGTTGTCTGTTTTATGGCAGGATTAGCATCCAACCCCCCTACGCGGTCAAAAGCGGCTAATAGGGCGGCGACTTCGGCTTCTCTCCCATAGAGTTTTTCAGGAATGAAGAAGCGATCGCTAATGTCTCGCTGTCCTAAAGAAAACTGGGCAATACTGCCGTTAGATTGCCATTGCTGCCAACAATTTTCTAAATCGTGTCTGAGTCCCAAGGCACTTTGATATCTGTTTTCAGCCGTTTTTGCCATCAATTTGACAATAATGTCATTCACCATTTTGGGAATGGCTGGATTCACTTCAATGGGGGGCGTGGGTTTCCGGGCAATGTGGCAGTGGACTAACTCCATCGGATCGTTAGAATGGAAAGGGAGTTTTCCAGTTAGTAATTCGTAGAAAGTGACTCCAAGAGAATAGAAATCCGTGCGGTAGTCGATCGCCCGATTCATGCGACCCGTCTGTTCCGGTGACATATAAGCGAGTGTCCCTTCTAGCACGTTCGGGCTTTGAATCTCTTGGTTTTCTCTGGGTAAAAGAGAGGCGATGCTGAAGTCAATCAAGAATACTTGCTTTGTTTGCGGGTTAATGATGATATTATGAGGTTTAATATCTTTATGAATAATCCGGTTAAGATAAAGTCCTTCTAGGGTACGAGCGATCGTGATCGCGATTTTGAAAAATTCATCTAGAGGCGGCTGGCGATCGCGATACTCGGTCAGGGCCACCCCGCCCGTATCTTCCATCACCAAGGCTAACCCATTGCGGTAATTTTCCAAGCACAAGGGTTTGATAATTCCTGGTAGTTCGAGATTTTTAGTAATAGCGTACTGATTCCGGAACCGCACCAGTTCCGAAAAACTGGGATACTCAGCTTTGAGCAGTTTGATGATGACAGGTTTTTGCTCTGATAAAGAAACCGCTCGATAAACTTGAGTTTTTGCTCCGTCGTAGATTTTTTCTTGAATCTCGTATCCAGAAATCGCGATCGAATTAGGGGTTTGCATAGTTGGGGATCGTATAAGAAAATGACTTACAGCTATTTTATAAGATTATTAAGGAAGTTAATAATAATCGTATAATTTGTAATGTATTTTCCTAATTTCTTATGTTTGAACCTTCACTCACTGTCAGCGTCAAGTTATTTGCTGCCTATCAAGAAGCTTGTGGCGTGCCGGAACTGGTATTAGAATTTCCCAGGGGAACCCCAGTCGCCGCCGTGCGCGCTCGCCTGATCGCCCAGCCTCCAGAACTCGCTCGCTGGCGCGACTTGACCCGCTTCGGCATTAATCTCGAATTTGTCGAGCCCGATATCACTTTACAAAATGACGATGAAGTGGTATTGATTCCCCCCGTCAGCGGCGGCTAAAAATTCACAAAGGATTAAATTAATGCAAGAATTTATAACCGGAAGTGTAAACGCCAACGAACTCAATTTTCGGCGTTGCTGAATCGACGTATGAAATCCCACAACCCAACACGAATGTAGAGACGCGAAATTTCGCGTCTCTACAAGGGGAGAGGACATCATGCCAAATTCTTTTCATCCCTCAAATCAGCAACGCCTGCTTTTTTAACAGTAATAACAGCATGAATACCATCAACCAACCTGAAAAAGGGGAACTGAAGAAAGAGCGAAGTGAGTTGCTGCAACAGGTAGAAGAATGGCTAGAAACCCCCATGCTGGTGCTAGGCTTTGCATGGCTAGTGCTGTTAGTCGTCGATCTGATTTGGGGATTAAATCCCCTACTTCAAGTTATCAGCAATGTCATCTGGATTATCTTTACTGTGGACTTCGTGGTGACATTCACTTTAGCTCCACATAAGCTCGCCTATCTCAAGCACAACTGGCTAACCGTTATTTCCTTAGCGCTACCAGCCTTGCGGGTCTTCCGAATCGTGCGGGTGATGCGTCTGTTACGGGCTACTCGTGGATTGCGGTTAGTACGTCTTATCGGTTCGCTCAATCGCGGGATGGGTGCGCTTCGGGCGAGCATGGGTCGTCGTGGCTTTGGCTACATAATCGCTCTGACTGCGATCGTCACACTGGTAGGAGCTGCTGGGATGTATGCTTTTGAAAGCAAAACTCCCGATGGGCAAGGCTTCAGTGACTACGCCACTGCCCTGTGGTGGACAGCGATGCTCATAACAACATTGGGTTCGGAATACTGGCCCCACACTCCAGAGGGGCGTATTCTCTGCTTTATCCTAGCGCTGTATGCTTTTTCGGTGTTTGGTTACGTTACGGCAACCTTGGCAACTTTCTTCGTCGGTCGCGATGCTGAAAATGATGAGGCAGAAGTCGCGGGTGCTAAATCTATTGAAGCACTTCGCCAAGAAATCATCGGGCTGCGTGCTGATATCCAGGCTTTATCCACTCAGAACCTAGAACAAGAGAAAAAGTCAAGCTGAGACTGGTCTTTTGTAACGGGCTACTTCCTGAAGTAATAATCCTCTAAGTACATGGACAGAAATATTTACACAAATATAATTTTATAAAGCTCACAGGAAGAGAATTTCAGATTCTATTTTGTGTAATTAATTCTGTGCAACTACTTCTTAGTGGTGCAGAAAACTCCTGAGATGCTTAAGGAGCGTAGAGAATCATAGTTAATGGAGAAAAGGGGCTTGCGCCGTGGTTCGATTGTTTTAGCGAAAAACAAATCCACGTAAAATAATGGCTACACCCCAACTCTATCGTCAACTACTCGGACAACTTGGTCAATGGATTGTCCCCAAAGATTTTCGCCATCTGAAGAACTGTGCAGAGATTGTAGCAGCAATATTAGAATCGGAAAGTGCTTGCGCTTCCCACTGGATTCCTTACCTAAGCCATCGGGACTGCCAAGCCCGTAGCCATATGGAGCGACTTAGCTACTTCATGAATAATCCAGCAATTAGCGATAAAGTGTTGTATGTGCCATTGATTAAACAATTTCTCAAAGAATGGATAGGGCAAGAACTAATTCTAGTCATAGATACCAGTATGTTTTGGGACACTTATTGCCTGATTGAAGTATGTGTGGCGTGGGGCGGTCGCTCTATCACTCTGGCTCAAACTGTGATTAAACATGGTAGTTCTACAATTAGTTTCGAGCAATATCTACCCGTGTTAGAAGCAGCTAAATCTCGACTACCAACAGACTCAAAGCCAACTTTACTGGCTGACAGAGGCTTTGAACATGGAGAGCTGATGCGGTGGCTCACAGCACAGCAGTGGAACTGGGGCATTAGAGTCAAATCTAATCTCCAAATCACCTTGGCTAATGGCAAGACACAATCTTTGAAGGAATTATTTCCACCTAAAGACCAAGTGTATTTATTTTCAGGCATTAAAGTGCTTGGTGATGTAGAGTGCAATTTAGGAACGGCTAACTGTCGTGGAGTGAAAGAACCTTGGGCCGTACTGACAAATACACCCTTATCACTACAAACATTCCAACTATATGGCAAAAGATTTGGCGGAATTGAACCTCGATTTAAAGATTATAAGTCTGGCACTTTTGATATCTTACGGTCGAAGATTAGGGACGCTAAAGCTTTGAGTAATTTATTAATGATGATAGAAATTGCTGAAATATTAGCAATTAGATTGGGATTGATAGTGATAGAAACCAGCTCCAGAAGTAAGATAGATTGGCATGGTGAAAGAGGTTTAAGCCTTTTACAGCTTGGTATCAGAGCTATGAAAAGTTTATGTCATCAAGCTCGTTTAATTCCACTTCTCACGCCCATTCCTTGGGTGAAAATTCCTCCCGCTTGTGCTTCT
The DNA here is from genome assembly GCF_015207285.1 of Tychonema sp. LEGE 07203. Lineage (GTDB taxonomy): Bacteria > Cyanobacteriota > Cyanobacteriia > Cyanobacteriales > Microcoleaceae > Microcoleus. The sequence goes on from NZ_JADEXD010000025.1 coordinate 47,569, forward strand.
ATCCAAAAACTAGCGAAGTTAGAGCGGCGGATTGAATTTTCTAAAGTTATGTCATTTTCTTCTTAACAAAAATAGTTTTCTGCACCACTAAGGCAACTACTTACTAGAGTGTCGATCGCCCTCAATCTCCTTCAACTTCTACCACCAACTCATACACCCTCAGACTCGGATGTTCGCCAATCAACCGCCAGTCATATCCTTCAACCGTTGGGGTAGGTCGCGCTCCTTGGCGGTACAGGAATATCGGCTCGTTTCTCATCAATGCCGTGAATATCTCTCGCTCTCTGTCTTTGCCATCATCCCAGATTAGGTGAGCTTTGCCGAAGTACCCAGCGCTCATCAAACTAGCAAAGAGCCATTCCATGAGAGCTTGCTGCTCGTCTTGGTTAAGCGTGGATTGACCATAAGTGTCGATTATGGGGATTTTGGATTTGGGCTTGAGTGATGCGATGAGGGCGGTGGCGAGGTTGCGATATTTTTTCATTGGTCGGTGGAGATGCGTCTACCAAATATTATGCAATCACACAGCGACTTGGAAAAAATCTGGCATCAACTCAATCTCTACTAAGCATTGGGTTTACAGAAATTAAGTGTGGTGCGTCAATTTTGTTGAGTAACATCTACAACTTTTGCCTCCAGTCATAAATAAAAATGAGTTAAACTACTAGGCGAACTGTTTGAGAGTACAACTTTGGAGATGGGTTTTTCGATCGCACCACGATTGAGACTCTTTACAACTTGGCACTTGCTATACTATCGCCTTGACATTGTAAATCTTAGCCCGTTAGTAATCTGGCGAATGTGTTCCTTGTTAGCATACAACAGGAGGTGATTGTAGTTTGCCCCATTCAGGCGAATCGGTGTGGGATAGCGGACAATGAGCGTTGCCATTCTTTCCATAGCCGGATCTTGATCAGATGAAGGCAAAATTAAACAGGCTGGGCGACCCTGGATTTGTAACTTCTGCACCTGGGGACGAGTACCATAGGGATTTAGTCTATGATTCAGTGCATCCTTACAAACATTTTGAATCGTTGACGGCGACGGTGACGACAACCCCATTATCTGGAAGAATCCATCAGCACCGCTAAAGCGTTCTTCATAGCCCTGGGTACGTCCCCAATTGCTGGGGTAGCTCAAGCTAACACCATACGTCGAATTCTTATATTGCTTTGTACTGGAAGCAGGTTTACGTGAAACTTGATTTTGACTAACTGATGGGGAAAGCTGACTGCTACTGCTACCAGGAGAGAGTATTCCCGTTAGCGGCACGAAGGTTAGAAGTCCTAGGCTACACAAGAGTGAATATCGATAAACAATGTTTTTCATGGATTTTCTCGAAATGCTCTAGAGGGCTTATGCAAACAGCCAGAAATCAGGCTTTTTTCAAGGACTGTTTAGTTATTCAACAATCTCTGTGAATTGGAACAATCCCGAACTGTTACTGATACCTTCCACTCGCATTTACCTATATCCGGTTTAAATGAGGATGGGAGCTTTAGAAATTCAGTTTGCTAAGATTCGAGATGCGGAAACAGCACTGGTGCGCTCTGCTTTGCAACATTGCTACCAACCTCTACTACATTTACGGTTATTAACCGGATTTGACATCTTTCTTACTTTTCCGGTTCGCAGGGTCAAATAATACTATCTTGAGTAAGTTGGTATAAGGTGGACAAGGACAGCAGAGGGTATCTTGCGAGATTTAGAGAGCTGTTTTAAGACTTATCAACCAAACGACCGAATTAACAGCCAACAAAAAGGTATAAAAAATATAGATTGATGGAGCGCACATAGCTCGACCTAAAGAAGGCATTTTCAGGGTTTTCAAAGAACCGAGCGGGTAAACTAGACCTTCCGGTATAGAACGGGTATTAAAACTTTCATCTAAAGCCCTTTCATTATTCAAGAATTCGGTAACTTCAGCGGCTCTTTGCATATAATAAAATTGCACCCTCCAATAGGTAGCTTCTAAAAACCAAAAACCAAAAATTATAACGTATCCCAGCGGAGCTAACGAATTTATTTTGCTGGCAAAAACCCAACCAATTAACGCTACCCAAATGGTAATTGCTGCCGTTTTTACCTGCTGCTAAATTGTACTGAAGTTAGCTATTTTTTTCTCTAGTTCCTCTGCTCCTTTTTCCAGCATGGCTAGCTGAAATTCAAATCGATCCATATTTGATTCGGGGATGGCTGATTGTTCCTCTATGATTTCTAACTTTAAAATACCAAATTCCAGCAGTTTTACTTCCCAAAAGGCTGTCCCCACCACTGCCAGCACTCCTTATTAAAAGGCGATCGCCACTTGTAGATAAGCTCTGACTCTAGTTGCAGCCGCTGTTTGCGGTTACTCGGAGCTCCGTACCAAAATGCAATAGCTACACTCACATCCAGGGAGTAGCGGCGGTGCAGTTCGATGTAACTGAGATCTTGCACCATTCTCAATTAGCCCTTGCATTTTGTGCCAAAATATGAAAAAAAGGACGTATAAACAATGTGATAAGTTAATGTTAACCATCCTTAATTACGCTCAAGCATTAGTCTATA
>NZ_JADEXD010000236.1 GCF_015207285.1 Tychonema sp. LEGE 07203
CCCCTTAGCAAGGGGAGGGAGTAAGAAATTTACAAATGATTTAGGATTGCTATAGCAACTAGCAACTGACAACTGACAACTAACACTAAATCTAGGTAACATACTCCCTTTATGATGGAACCGCGAAGACGCTTTAGGCTTTCGCCGCGCGTCATATCAAATCCTCTCTTCATCGGAATGATTCAGATATATATTCTCGGACTCTGTGTACTCTGTGTACTCTGCGGTTAAACCATTCCGATGCAAGCGGAAACGATATCACCGCTAGAACACGAAGAGAAGAGGAAATAGAAAAGTCAGAAGATACAAGAGTTAGAAAGCTCGGATTTGGTATTAGTTATTATTCTGATACAACATTCTGTGACTGCAATCAAAGTTCTACGGGAGCAGCGGCGCTCAATAATTCTTCTAGGATAAACCGCAGCAAGGATTGAGTTGCTAATACTAAACCCAGTCTGGCTTGGGCTAGTTTTGGTGTTTCTGTTTTAACTTCGCCCCAAATCCGACATTGGCTGTAAAAAGTCTGAAATGCTTGGCTCAAATTATTAGCTGTTTTGAGATAATTGACTGGTTTTTGTTGGATACAATTATTTTGAAAAACTGGAGATAAATTGTCTAGGGCTGTGATTAGTTGCGAAATTAAAGTACGATCGCCCGGATGTACTAACCGCAGTTGTTGGCTGCTGTTGAGCCAGGGTATGGGATTTGGCTGCGCCAGCGACCAAATTTGCGGTGCTTTAGCGACATCGGGCTGCGCGATCGAAATTAGGCGATCGCGGTGGGCCATTCGCAGCAGGGAACAGCAGCGGGCGTGGCTGTATTGAATCGGAAACAGCCGATCGGCTGACACAACAGGAGATAATATGCGAGATTCTGGGAGTGGGAGGGAATTTTGAGCTAAACGCTGCAACCAGACGGCTAAACCTGCATCAGTCAGCTCCAGCTCAATTATGCCCGCCGGTGCAACTTTAACGGCAAAATCTGGCTCGCACAGCGGTTTGAGAGTTTCGACCAACTCGGCGGCGATCGCCTGGGGTGTCTGTTGCCGAGTTTTAGCCAATTTCAGGGCGATCGCAGAGACGTACAGCACCCCGGCGCTATCTTTACCCCGATTTAACGGAATTTGGGCGAGTGTCTCCTGTTGGGCGATCGCGCCCTGTAACTGAGAGAGCAAAACACAGTTCACTGTAACTTCTCGGCACTGCTCCATATTTGATGTATCCATATCGACCCATCATTAGGTAAAAGTGACTATCTGAGTGTTACCGCTGGCGCTGTCGTTGTACGTTAAACTGCCGATCTCACAGATGGGCGATCGGCTTGCCAGGACTGCCTACATCGAATTAATCGGCGTTTGAGCGATTTTTGGGGTGCAGGTACAATAATTTACGAGAAACTCTTGGCTGAACTCTACCATTTTTATGTATTTTTTGCTACATTGAATATTTAGGTGAAACAGAGAAGAGCCAGCACACTTTTTAAGCGTGCAAGCTCGATCGGGGGTTGGTTGTCTCACTTTGTATCGCAATGCTGGCTGAATTTGTTTTTCTCACTAATTAAATATATCCCAAAGCCTCACCTATGCAATCAACTTCCACACCTGTAGATACGATCGATCGACCTTTTATCACTTGGCAGCGGATTATCGACTGGGCCCAGGAACACTACCGCTGCCGGACTTTTAGCAAAGACGAAAAGATTCCCGCCAGACCAGGACTGCTCTATTTAGTCCAAAAAGGTGCTGTGCGGCTCGTAGGTAGCGCTCAAGTTAGCACCTCGGCGAAGCCGGGGTTAAAATCCGCTCGCAAAACAACAGAAGAAGCTTTTTTGGGCTTCGTCGGTGCCGGTCAGCCGTTTGAACTGGTTGCTCAGTCTCCGTTTACCCTCCAAGCTTTCGCTCACGCCGATCAAACTCACGTAGTGTGGATGTATTGGCACGATTTGGATAATTGGCCTCACTTCCGCAGGGAAATTTTGGATGCGTTTCGCTACCAGCACCAGCGAAAACTCCTCTGGCTGAGCACTTTGGGACAGCGCCGGACAATTGACAGACTGCTGGGTTTTCTCACTTTGTTGATCGAAGAGTTCGGCGAACCTTATGTAAGTGAGGGAGAACCGGATGTGGTGCGGGGCTACAGGCTGCCTTGGGTATTGACTCACGCTCAAATTGGCAGCGCCATCGGCTCAACGCGGGTGACTGTGACGCGACTGATGGGCAAGTTGCGATCGAAAGGTTTAATTAATACTGAGGATGACAATTTAATCTGTTTGCCGGCTAAGGCTAACCCCCAAAAAAGTAAAAATCAAAAGCAGGATATCGAAGATTCTCTAGAAGACGATATCGAAGATTCTCTGGAAGACGATATCGAAGACGAACTCGAAGATGATATCGAAGACGAACTCGAAGATTCTTGATAAAATCTGCCGGCCCAATGTCAGCAAACAGCGTTTAGCTATTATATCAACCGCACCAGACGGCGGGGAAGTTGTTCTCGCATTGCACGCCGATGCCATCGATTGACTGTTGACTGTTGACTGTTGACTGTTGACTGTTGACTGTTGACTGTTAGCTGTTGACTGTTAGCTGTTGACTGTTGACTGTTGACTGTTGACTGTTAGCTGTTGACTGTTGACTGTTAGCTGTTGACTGTTATATCAAATCCGGTAGCATCGTCCTGTATTCATATCTCTATTCTCTCTCTGTGTCCTCTGTGTTCTCTGCGGTTAAATCACCTGACGATGCAACGGTCAACGATATTATTTGTTATTGGGAAGTGAGAAGTGGAAATTGGGAATTCGTAGCAAGTAACCAACAACCAACAACCAATAACCAATAACCAATAACCAACAACCAACAACCAATAACCAATAACCAATAACCAATAACCAACAACCAATAACTAATGACTTCTTCGGTGTAGAATAAATAGTGTAAAAATTTTCCCGTTCTCTATTTTGTGCGACTGATAATGACTGATAACAAGCAAAAATCTCTAATTCCGAACGATCGGCAACGGGTGGTATTCTGCGATTTTGACGGCACGATAACTGTTGAAGAAACTTTTGTGGCAATGCTGAAGCATTTTGCACCGGAATTGTCGTCTCAACTAATGCCGGAAATGTACGCAAGAAGGCTGAGTTTGCGATCGGGTGTGCGGCAGTTACTGGAGTCTATTCCCTCGGAACGTTACGGGGAAATTGTGGAATTTTCTAGGGGACAACTGATGCGGCCGGGATTGGTGGAATTGCTGGATTTTTTGGACGAGCAAAAGGTGCCTTTTGCGATCGTTTCCGGCGGTTTGCGGATTATGGTAGAAGCTGTAATGGGCGATTTGGTACACCGGGCGATCGCCCTGTACGCTGTGGATCTGGACGCTAGCGGCCCTTGCTTGCAAGTCAATTCTGAGTTTGAAGGAGATACAGAATTGGTGTCTAAGGTGCGGGTGATGGGGCTGCACCCGGCAGAGGAACAGGTGGCGATTGGAGATTCGCTGACGGATTTTAATATGGCTTTGCAGGCTTCGTCTGTGTTTGCGCGCGATCGGCTTGCCGAATATCTAGACGAACAGCAAAAGCCTTATACTAAATGGGATAATTTTTTTGACGTGTTGGAAAATTTGTCCCAGAAATGGAGTTGAAACTATAGCCTTTCTCAAGTGAATTAGATTCTCTTGGGCATAGGGCATAGGGCATAGGGCATAGGGCATAGGGCATAGGGCATAGGGCATAGGGCATAGGGCATAGGGCATAGGGCATAGGTGTTTCCTGTTCGTATAAGGGAATTGTGAATTACTTTCTTCGTACCTCACTCTGCGGTATGTGTGTTGGTAATGCGTGCATGGATAACCCTAAATTGTTTAGATATGGCAGCTCAATTCCTATTAACATAAAAGCTGGATAAAAAACTGAGGATTTGGAAAGAATGAGTGGCGATTTGAGATCGGATTTAATTGCAGCAGCCAAGCATTTTTACGATCGCGGTTGGATGGTTGGGACTGCTGGCAATCTTTCGGCCCGCTTACCCGATGGTAGCTTTTGGATTACTGCTAGCGGCCGCGCCAAAGGGCAGTTGACTCAAGAAGATTTTATCAGAATGAGTTCCCAGGGTGCGATCGTCGAGCAACCAGTTGCCGAAAGCCGCCCTTCCGCCGAAACCAGCATTCATTTAGCCGTTTACAATAGTTTTCCAAACGCTAAAGCTTGCTATCACGTTCACTCCATCGAGGCAAATTTAGTTTCTCGGCTAACCGCAGGCGATGCAGTGTCTTTACCCGCGATCGAAATGCTCAAAGGTTTGGGCGTGTGGGAGGAAAACCCCCAAGTGGCGATACCCCTATTTGCAAATTATTTGGAAGTGCCTAAGATAGCCAAGGAAATCTGCGAATACTTTGCCATTTGTGCACCCTCTGTACCAGCTTTATTAATTCGGGATCACGGCATCACAGTTTGGGCAGACTCCCCAGCCGCCGCCTACAATTACGTAGAAATTGTAGAGTACATTTTTCGATACACGATCGCAGCCCGCCAATTAAATTTAGATATATGAATTTGGGAAATTTCTAGACGCAAAACCGTATTGTGTAGGGTGCCTAGGGTAAACCTTACCGCTATTACTGTGCAGACTGTAAGCTGTGGCGCATTTAAACTGGATATTCGGAACGGGCTAGAAGCCCATTCCACAATATTTGTATTGATTTTTGATGCACAATTTAAATGTATAACAGCTTAGAAAACAAACAAACATCAAGAACAGGCAACAAATATTATGGCTAAATACCACAGAGTTTTGTCCCTAGATGGAGGCGGAATTAGAGGAATTATCCCAGCGCAAGTTGTAGTCAGCATTGAGTCAAAGCTGCAACAAAAAAGCGGCAACCCAGATGCGAGAATAGCTGACTATTTTGATTTAATCGCCGGCACAAGTGCGGGAGGAATTTTAACTTGCATCTATTTGTTCCCCGATCCCGCAAATCCCAGCCGGCCTCGGTGGTCAGCCCAAGACGCTGTTAATTTTTCCATCAAAAACGGCAGCGACGTTTTCCAGAGTTCATTTTGGCAAAAACTTCGAGTTCTAGACGGTTTGATAGATGAAAAATATTCTAGCGCTCCGTTAGAAAGATTCTTTCTCGAAAACTTTAAAGATTGCCAACTCAGCCAACTGCTGAAACCCTGTTTAATTTCCAGTTACGACATCGAAAGAAGAAAAGCTAATTTCTTCAATCAAATAGACGCTAAAAAACATCCAGAAGCCGACTATTTTATCAGAGATATCGCCAGAGCCACATCTGCCGCTCCTTCTTACTTTGAAGTTAGTAAAATCTACTCTTTGACAAACGAATGTTACGCTTTAATTGATGGGGGAGTATTCGCAAACAATCCGGCACTTTGTGCCTATGCGGAAGTTAGAAATAAATTCAGGTTTTCCGACGATCGCCCCGAAAGAGGCCCGACAGCAAAAGATATGGTGATTTTATCCTTGGGGACGGGAGAAGCTCAGAAAAAATACCCCTACGAAGAAGTGAAAAATTGGGGTCAAATTCAGTGGGTTGAGCCTTTGATTAATATCATGATGACGGGAGTTGCTGAAACTGTAGATTATCAATTACTCCAAATTTATGATGCGATTGAAAGACCAAATCAATATTTGAGAATTAGTCCTGATTTGAGCCTCGAACCACCGCTACCGATTGATGATGCTTCGGAAGAGAAGATATCGGAACTGCTGAATATCGGCAAAAGGCAAGCTGAAAAGTATAACGAAGAGTTGGATAAGTTTATCGACTTGTTGCTGGCAGAGTAGCCATAAAATTTTAGATTTTGGATTTGAGACTTGAGATTTGATAATTGGAAAAAACTGATGACGACCACAAAACCAATCAGTCTCAATCTAAAATTTAAAATGGTATAACCTACCAACGGCAAGGCTGGCAAACTAAAAATATGTTGACAAATCGCGCAGTAATTGCTGTAGAATTGGCTGAGTATCTACTTAGCAATCCTTGGTCCTGTTTGTAATTAATCGCGAGCTGTCAGTAATTGGTTAAAAAATACCAAGAAAAGCGCGATCGACATTTAGATGAAACCTTCAACAACAGGTGGTTTCAGCGGTTTTTAGTGACTTTGTTCCTGGGAGGTCAAGTGCTGCTGCGGATACTCCAATGCAAAATTGACCGCCGCAAAATCATGGAACATTTAGTAACAGTAGGCCTGGATTCTTTCCGTTCCGTGCTGCTAATAGCCTTTTTTGCGGGCATGATTTTTACCGTTCAATCGGCCAGAGAATTGATT
>NZ_JADEXD010000237.1 GCF_015207285.1 Tychonema sp. LEGE 07203
CCCTGCCCCCCCTTGCTAAGGGGGGGTGATGGAATTTCCGCCTTTGAAGATAATTCTTCTCTTAGCCCCCCCTTGCTAAGGGGGGGTTGGGGGGGTGCATTGCTAGCAGCGAGGCGGCAGCCTCCCAATAAAGCGGGGACAACGTTGTCGGGATGGCCTTCAAGTTCGATCGCCAATTGCATCACTTCCACCTGACTCAAAGGCTTTCCGGCTAGTTCATTTGCACCGACTAACCCGCCGACAATGGCTGTGGCGGAACTTCCCAAACCTCTAGCAAGGGGCACTTGCATATCTATATGTATCGCTACAGGCGGCGGCGATTGTTGGAGGCGATCGTACAATTTGACAAAGGCTTGATAAGCGAGATTGCTTTCATCTGTCTTGACTTTGGCGGCTTCTGCGCCGGTAACTGTAATTTTTAGTTTCTCGGTTGCTGAGGGTTCGAGTCGGGAGAATTGGAAGGAGTTGTAGAGGCTTAAAGCGGCGCCGATGCAGTCGAATCCGGGGCCTAGGTTGGCGGTTGTGGCGGGTACGGTAACGGTGATAGTGGAGGTTGCGGACATTTTTTTGAATAATGGATTTGGAGTTTTTAACCGCAGAGGTCGGCGGATGAGCGCGGATGAACGCAGATGGAAGAATACTATACTATGTTTTTGGAAGCACTTTATCTTTGCAGTATTTTAAGATGTTTGATGGCATCTTGATAATCGTTGGTATTGCCGGATTTTTGATAAATATCGGCTGCTTTTTGATAGTCGCCGATCGCCCCTTGTTTGTCTTTTAAGAACTCGCGGACTCTGGCGCGGTTGTAGTAGGCGTCTCCGTAGTTGGGGTCGATTGCAATGGCGCGATCGAAATCTGCTTTGGCTGCTGGATAGTCTTTGAGGTTGCGCCCGCGAATGATGCCGCGTTTGTTGTGGGCTTTGGCATAGTTCGGGTTGAGGCGGATGGCTTCGGTGTAATCGGCGATCGCCCCTTCCAAGTCTCCAGCCTCTGATTTGGTTGACGCACTATTGAATAAGTCTTCTGCAGGGTTTTGAACGATCGTTTTTTGAGTTATTAATATTGCTGAAGATTCCGCCAAGACCGCAGGGTATATATTACTAAATATAGTAAATATTCCGATAGTAGCAATTAATTTGTAAAATGATGATTTCATAATTCTAAGCAAAAATCTGACCCACAGAACAACTAAAACCCGGTAACAAAGGCGATGTCAATTCATCATTTCTCAACAGTGTAGCAATGAGCTTTAAGCTTGCTTTTTCCCTGCGATAAACCTCAATTTGTTGCAACCGCCAATTCACCACCCAGTATTCCTGGACTCCCCGCACTGAATAAAGTCTGAGTTTCAAATCTCGATCGCGTCTTTGATTGTCTGCACCGGGGGACAATATTTCAACAATTAACTCTGGCGCGGCGGTTAAATGTCCGGCTTCGTCTAACAAGATAGCTAAGCGTTCGTTACTAGCCCAAACTACATCGGGGATGACGTTATCGGCATCAGTGAAAATCAGCCCTGGATTGATGGCTGCTCTTCCCAAACCAGTCGATCGCGACCAGGTTTTCAACTCTAGGTAAAAGTTACCACAAGCTTCTTGATGCCCCCAATGCGGTGCTCTAGTCATAAATAGCTCCCCATCAATAATTTCGTAACGATCGCCGTTATCTGGCAATAGTTCTAAATCGGCGGTAGTCCAGCGTACTTTATCAGATATTGTCTGGCTCATACAAGCACTCTATGATAGGTGGTACAAATATTATAAACCAGTTTGTAGTAAGGACTTCAGTCCTTTCAAATACTTTTAGTCGATCGGGACTTGCATTCCTTACTACAAACTATGGGGCCGATCGCAATTAACCGCAAATTACACTACTTAAGAACAGTTTTAGAAGCAATCCGGGTTTTCTTGCGATCGGCCTCACTCAATTCTTCACCTGACTGCAAGCGAGTAGCTGAGGTTTGCAGCACTGTGGCGGCACTTTTATCGCCCATTTGCAGGGCAGTTTTAGCCGCAGTTTGTAGCATAGTAGCGGCACCGGCGCGATCGCCCTGTTGTAATCTTGTTTCGGCGAGTTGAGTTTGGCGGTACTTAGCCAAAGCTAAAATATGCTGCTGCACCATCGGGTTGAGTGCCGGCTGATAAACTTTTAGGACATTAGCAGAAACTGCAACGGGATCGGAGAGCAAGCCTTCGCCGACAGTCGGATCGTCGTAGCGAATTTGCAGTTGCCCGATCGCCTGTTTGCCTTCAGGTAACTGTCCAATATAAATATTAGCCAAAACTACTCGCTCTACATCCTTCATTAAATCTCCCAGGCGCACCATAAACCGATCGCCCTCTTGCTGTACCGGTAATTCGATCGTATCCGGGGCAACTTGGGCGATCGGTTTGAGTTCGGCTAACCGCACTTTTGGCATCAGGGAAAATAGCAAATAAGCATTAGTCAAACCTACACCTTGGATGCGAGTAAATAATTTGCCAAACTCATCAACCGCATCTTCGGGCCGCTGAATGTGAGCCAGAGCACCGCCGCCAGCATCAGCAATCTTCTCTAAAATATCCTGGTTCCAGTTATCGCCAAAGCCCAGAGAATTTAAAGTCATGTTGTACTCGGCGGCGAGTTTTGCCAGCTTCAAACAGCGACTGTCGTCGCCGTGTTCGTTTTCGCCGTCTGTCAGCAAAAATGCCTGAGATATAGCTTCTTTTTTGCCTTTCCCCAACTCTTCAATACCTAACTTAATGCCCTCATCAATTGCTGTGCCGCCGGCCGGTCGCAACCTGTCAATTTGGCGTTTAATGCTAGCGGAGTCTTCCACAATTTGGTTGGGGACGAGGACTTTGGCTTTGTGATCGAAAGCCACCGCGCAAAAGCGATCCCCGGGCTTCAACCTGTCGAGCAACCGTCCGGCGGCTTGTTTGACGGTTTCCAAGGGCCGTCCGCCCATCGAGCCGCTGTGGTCGAGAATCAGGCACAGGTTTAAGGGGACGGTGGAGTCGATCGAACTTGCCGTTGCAGACACTGAAATGGCTAGCTGGCGCTGGGTTGAGGGCGCGGCAGCGTCAAGGTTGGGGTCGTTTAACACCGGGAGCAAACTAACTTTCATGCGGGATACCCAAAGATTGCGTTACTATTTCTTTAAGAATAGCTCCATCAGTTCAGGCAACATTTCGGTTTATGAACACACCAATTAAAGCTGTGCAATCGCCATACTACGGGGAAGGTAACTCTCGGACACCGCCTCCCGATTTGCCATCTCTGTTGCTGAAGGAGCGGATCGTTTATCTGGGTATGCCTCTGGTGCCTGCGGTAACAGAACTGATTATCGCGGAACTGTTGTATTTGCAGTACGAAGACCCCGATAAACCGATCAAAATCTATATCAACTCGACTGGCACTTCTGGTTACAGCGGCGAACCCGTCGGTTTTGAAACCGAAGCCTTCGCTATCTGCGACACGATCAGGTACATTAAGCCACCCGTGCAAACTATTTGCCTCGGTTCGGCAATGGGCATGGCTGCAATGCTGCTAGCGGCGGGTACAAAGGGCTTTCGGGCTAGTTTGCCGCACGCTTCGATCGTGTTGCACCAACCCAAGGCTTACACGCGGGGTCAAGCAAGCGACATTCAAATTCGGGCTAAGGAAGTGCTGGCAAATAAGGCGACGATGCTGGATATTTTAGCAAGCTGTACTGGTCAACCGATCGAAAAGATTGCTAAAGATATGGATAGGTTGCTGTACATGACACCGCATGAAGCAAAAGAATACGGTTTGATCGATCGCGTTCTAGAAAGTTCGGAAGAATTGGCGAAACCGCTGCCGGCTGGAGTCATCTAATTTGGTTATTAGTTATTGGTTATTGGTTATTGGTTATTAGTTATTGGTTATTGGTTATTGGTTATTGGTTATTGGTTATTGGTTGCGACCGCCAAAAACTCCCAAGTAACTAATAACAAGTAGCTAATAAGAAGTAACTAATAACAAGCAATCAATTCCCAATTCCCAATCCCCGATGCCCGATGCCCAATCCCTCCGCTTCGCTCCGCCCAAGACCCGATTATTAACTAAAAGGAGTTCCGAATTATGCCTATAGGTGTGCCAAAAGTCCCCTACAAAATGCCTGGTGGTTATGATACTCAGTGGATTAATATCTACGATCGTCTTTACCGGGAACGGATTATTTTCTTAGGTAAAGATATTGACGATGAAATTGCCAATCAAATCATCGCCGTGATGCTCTATCTGGATTCGGAAGATTCGGGTAAGGATATCATTTTGTACATCAATTCCCCCGGCGGGATGGTGTCGGCTGGCATGGCTATTTTTGATACCATGCAGCACATTAAATCCGACGTGGTGACGATTTGTGTGGGCTTGGCTGCTTCGATGGGTTCTTTCCTGCTGGCTGCCGGCACGAAGGGGAAACGGTTGGCTTTGCCTCACTCGCGGATTATGATTCACCAACCTTCAGGTGGCACGCGGGGACAAGCAACCGATATTCAGATCGAGGCGAAGGAGATTCTGCGCTTGCGCCACCAACTCAACGGTATCTATGCTAAAAATACCGGGCAGCCGATCGAGAAAATCGAGAAAGACATGGATCGCGACTATTTCATGTCCGCTGAGGAAGCCAAGGAATACGGCTTGATTGACAAAGTAGTCGAAGATCGTCCGTAAGCGATTTTTTCGCTACACTACCTCGCACTACACCCAGTTTTTCGGTAAATTTTGGCAGAATCTTTACATTTAAGGATTCTGCCATATTTAATTGTATTATCAACGATCGTTCATGCTAGATGGATATTGCAAATTATTACCGACAGTTAGGGCTCAGACACGGTGCGAGTTTATCGCAAGTTAAAGCTTCTTATCGCAAGTTAGCCAGACAGTATCACCCCGATGTGAATCCGGGAAACGAACAGGCTAAGAATAGGTTTATTGCTATTACAGAGGCTTATAAGTTCCTGGTAAATATAGCCCCCGCCGATGTTGCGGAGTCAACAACTGCCAATTCAACAGTACCGCCTACTTCGACACCGCCCGCTGCAGCGGTGAAAGATCGATCGCAGACAGTTAAGGTGACTCGAAAACAGCCACCGATTCCAGATAGCTCGGATCTGTCGGCGGCGGAACAAAAGTTAAAGCAAGATGCTTATTTTCAGTTGCAGCAGTTGCTGAAATATCAGAGGTTCCCGCGGGCGATCGCCCTGATTGAAGGTTTGGCGCAGCGGGTTCCCGAAGATCGGGAAGTGCGACAGTGGCAGGCGATCGCCTATCAGCGCTGGGGAAGGCATTTGATCGGGGAAAAGCAGGTTGATAAGGCGAGAATTTATTTGAAAAAGGCTGTGAAAACTGACCCTCACAATCGGGCTTTGTGGGCGGAAGTTGAGCGAGATTTTCGCAGGTTGGAACAGATTTATTGATTGGGGAATCGGGAACCGGGAATCGGGAATCGGGAATCGGGAATCGGGAATCGGGAATTATTACTTTGGTTCTGTGGAGGTCATCAAAAACTCTATATTTTTGAGTTTTTCTAAGATTGCTTGGCTATTTTTAGGCCGGTTTTCGGGTAGCGGTTCCATCAATTCGTCGATCGAGTCTACGAATAACTGGTCAACATCTACAGCTTGGTTTCTCCAATTAATCTTACCTGTTGTTGGATTTACGGGAAAGTCGATCGGCTTTAAGCCTGTTAATAAATGTACAAAAGTACGCCCCAGGGCAAAAAAGTCCGATCGCACTTCTGGTTTTCCGGCAATTTGTTCGGGCGCGGAGTATCCAGCAGAACCGATGGGCGCGGTATCCGCGCTTGCTTCGGCGGCGCAGCCGAAGTCAATTAATCTCAATTTCCCACCAGCTTCTAGCATCAAGTTGGATGGCTTAATATCGCGATGTACGAGATGATATTTGTGGACTTTTTCCAAAATATGGAGCATTTGTTGCAGCCAATCAACGGCGAGTGTTTGAGAAACCTGTTGGTTTTTAGTTAAAAATTCTGTCAAGTTTTCTCCGTCGATTTTTTCCATCGCCAAACAACACAATTTTTGGGAATTTTTGAGGAGTTTAATTTGGAAATAACCGTCAGGTTCGACTTTTGGCACTTCGCCCCTGCCTCCCAGCCAAATCAAAACTCGCGCTTCTTGCTGGAAGAAGCGAAGTAAATCGGCATTGTGGGTGTGTTTCAAGACTTTTAAAACCTTGACAGTTCCCCATTCATTTTCCCCGCTTCCCAAATCTTCGACTTCCAAGATATCTG